>RZYY01000327.1 GCA_009930115.1 Sphingobacteriia bacterium
CTTTAATTCAGGCCGTAAAATTTCAGTGGGCAGTATTTTGGGAAGGGGTTCCGGGAATTCAATTATGGCGTTTTTTGAATAGGTTTTTCCGGTAAGGATGTTCAGTTGCTCAATTACCGCTTCCATCTGAATGGAATTGGAGGATTGCTTTTGTTCCAGTGCAAGAATTTCTACCTGAAGCGCATCCGCGTTCCAGGCGGCTACCATTCCATTGTCGATTCCCGATTGTAGCGCTTTTGATTTTGTTTTGAATTCTTTCCGGGTGAGCGTGAGTATTTGCTCTGTGGTTTGTAACATCAGGAGGTTGAAAAATAGGGTATTAACCGTTTCTCCAATCTGATAGCGTTCGGTATCGAGTGAACTGAGTTCTGCCTCCAACGAAGCGCTTTCAAGGCGCCTGGCTTGCCGGGTGGCACCGCCATCCCAGATAAGTTGCTTCACATCAAGGGTGATTTTGTAATTCTCACGGCTTACTTCAGGAATCACAAATAAGTCTGTGGCCGAAAAGGGAACGTTCCCCGATGCCGGAGCGATTTCCAGCGTAGTTACGTCCGATTGCCAGCTGGCAAGGCCACCCAATTCCCACTGGGGGTAGTAATTGCTTCTGAGTATTTTTTCTTGTTCTTCGCTGGTTTGCTGGAGCAACACCTTGCGTTTAAGATTTGGATAGTTTTTTTCCGCTTCAATACGTAACTGGTTGAGCGATAGCGTATCCTGAGCCGCAATACTAATGGATAGAATCAGACTACTTAATAATAGTATTGTTTTCATCTTTTTTGATAATTAGGAATCACTGCACGAAGGATAAAATCCTTGGTCTCCGCCATTCGATTATTGTAGAAATCTTTTGGGTTTAAGCCTTGTTTTTTCAACATAACGATTTCGAGTAATGGCCGGGCCAGAAAAGGAAAAATACAAAGCGATACAATGTTAACCATTAAATGTGCAGGATTCTGACGGATGATGTTCCCTTTTTCCATTTCGCTATTCAGTAATAATGTAATTTCTTTGGGATGAATTCCGCTTCGCTCAAGCACATTGATCAATATAGAGGGATCACGTCGCGATTCCGAAAGAATAAACATGGGCAAATCAGGATAAGGCTCCAGAATTTTTATATACGACTCCACAAAAAGGCTGATTTTTTCTTCAATCGTAATGCACTGTGTAAAAATGTCCGACAGGTTGGGAATGATTTGAATAAATGAATCTTCGAATACCGCCAGAAAGAGTTTTTCTTTATTTCGGAAATAGTAGTGAAGCAGCGCTTTATTGATCCCCGCTTCATCGGCAATCTCCTGCATCCGGGCTCCTTCCATTCCTTTTTGCCGAAAAATTTTTTTTGCCGCCTCCAGTATCTTGTTTTCTGTTGTTGTTTCTTCCATGATTATTTTTTTTCCTTGGGCCAAAGTTAACTATTTATTTTAACTAAATGATTAAATTTAATGGTTAATTTTTTAAAATATTGATTGATAGTAATATATGTGCATGAGATGGTATTTTTGATAGAGAAAAACCGGAGGGGGAGTGTATCGAAGGAAAAATTTGGGCCGAAATTTTGGGAGAAATGTATCTTTGTAAAAAGGAATAACGATCGATGGGGCGTAAATTTTTTATGATTCTTCTGTTGATATCGGGTCATGCAGTAAACGGGCAGCATCAGAATATTATGATCAGCAACAGCCGGAGCCCTGAGGAGCCCACGGTTGTTATCAATCCGCGGAACACTACTCAGGTTATCGCCGGATCGAATATTGATAATGTTTTTTA
>RZYY01000328.1 GCA_009930115.1 Sphingobacteriia bacterium
CATTGAAAGTCCTACAGCTGGAACAATTTTTCATAGTTTACGGTTTGGCCAACGAAAAGCATTTGGGATTATGTTTGAGATGACTGCCACCACTAAAGGTATTTCCGCATCACAGGCAGCCAGGCGTTATGGGATAAGCCGGACAACAGCCCGTGCATTCATGCAGAGGGTAAGATCAACCATGCAAAGTAGCAAGAAATACCCCATTGTTGGAGATGTTCAGGTGGACGAATTTGTTTTCGGAGGGAAAGAAACTTTAAAACAAGGCAGAAGTAAAGACAGCAAAAAGAAAACGATTGTTGGTGCAGTTGAACCAAGTGAAAAAAGTCAAGTTAAACGAATCTATTTCAATAAGATAGATAATTATTCATCAAAATCATTAAGCTCAATTTTCGAAAACCCTTTACTTACCAAATGATTAAAATAATAACCCAGTTAAATACCTCAATTTAATTTTTACAAGTTTAGATTTATATGTTACAATTAAACACAATCATTACAGGAACCGGTAGTTACATTCCTACCGAAGTGATAACCAATCAACAATTTTCAGCTCATAAGTTTTATGATACCACCGGGGTGCCCTTTAACGATTCTCATGAAGATATAGCTGAAAAGTTTATTGCAATAACAGGAATTCAGGAGCGTCGCTATGTAAGTGAAGATCTGCATGCCTCCGATATTGGTACCATTGCTGCAGAGCGTGCAATCCAGGATGCCGGAATAAATAAGGAAGAAATTGACCAAATCATTGTAGCGCAGAATTTTGGAGATGTCAGCAAAGGAACTATACAGACCGATTCGGTTCCAAGTATTGCTGCACGCATCAAACATGGATTAAACATAGAGAATCCGGGCTGTGTTGCTTACGACCTGGTTTTTGGTTGCCCCGGATGGATACAGGGACTTATACATGCAAAAGCTTTTATTAAATCAGGTCTGGCAAAAAAGTGTCTGGTAATTGGTACCGAAACGCTTTCCAGGGTTATTGACCAGCACGATCGTGATTCGATGCTTTATTCCGACGGAGCCGGAGCATGTATTGTTGAAGGAATTGAATCAGACCAACCGTTGGGTATCCTGACATCAAGCACTGCTTCATTTGCCAACGAGGAAGCTTATTTTCTGTATTTTGGCAAAAGCAATATTGATGATTCCAATCCAAATGTTAAGTACATCAAAATGTATGGTCGTAAGGTATATGAATTTGCCTTAAAACATGTTCCTTATGCGATGAAGGATAGCCTTGACAGAGCTGGAGTTGATATTCACGACCTTAAGAAAGTACTCATTCACCAGGCCAACGAAAAATTAGACGCTGAAGTCATCAAAAGGTTTTACAGGCTTTATGGAATCAGGCAGGTTCCGGAGTCTATTATGCCCATGATTATTCATAAATTGGGGAACAGCTCTGTTGCCACTGTACCTACTCTGCTTGACCTTATCCGGAAAAAACAAATTGATGGACACGAACTGAATAAAGGTGATGTTATCATGTTTTCTTCAGTTGGTGCCGGAATGAACCTCAATGCTATTACTTACAGGTATTGAGTTTTAAAGCTGGCATTTTCAAAAGGTTCTTAACCCTGCCGTGATGCAGGTATAAAGGGGTCTGTGTTAAGCATGCAGCAGTCTGATTTATACCTGCTGTTACACTAAACATCCGGTAGCAGGCTTGTTTCAATGAGCTTACTACCGGAGGTTTAGTGCAAAGGTAAGTGTTCTTCGTTAGATTTTTGTTTAACATTTAAACCGCAGCCGCAGTTTCA
>RZYY01000136.1 GCA_009930115.1 Sphingobacteriia bacterium
CCAAGAATATTCATTAAAGTAGATTTCCCCGATCCCGAAGCCCCCATCAGTGCAACGTATTCATTCTTGTAAATGTCGGTGGTAATTGATTGCAATGCTTTGACCACCTGGGTTCCAACTTTATAATATTTTTTAATGTCAATCAGACTGATGATTTTCTGCTTTTCCATAGTTGATTTGTTTGGCACCTGATTCTCTTACAGGCAAATTTCAGAACACAAAAGCATGATGAATATTGTTGGATAAAAAACTTTATTTATTTAATGAAAATATTAAGAATTTGTTCAGTTGTATTTTGTTAATTGAAAAAGTCCCCTTCTTCCTGTGTCATTTTAATTCTGGTTTGCTTCAGATCGGACAATTCCCATTTATCTGATTTAAACACAAAACGTACCTGAAGAAGAAACCGCTTGTGGTCAATTTGAGAAATAAATTCGTAAACCACTACATTTTTATGTGGTTGCTCCACTGTCACCATTCGGATATCCTGCTGAATTTCGAAAAAAGTAAGTTTGGTGCTGTTCCAAAGAAACACTTTATACCCGGGATGTAAAACTGGTTGTTCGTTGTAATAATCCTCAAATGCCTCGACATTTATATAAAGATGAAAAACATTCTCATCATCAATCATTGAGAATTGTTTTGTAATTTTTGGATGCTGTGCAAGAATACCCATATGCGTTCTAAAAACATCAGTCTCGAAACTTTGAGCAGAAATTCCAAAAGCAACAAAAAAAGAAAACAATACAATCAGTAAAGGTTTCATAGAAAAAAATGGTTTTGATGGTCAGGTACCCCAGGTTTCACGGTCAAGGCTTCTGTACTGGATAGCTTCAGCAAGATGTTCCGGTTTGATATCATCGGAGTTATCCAGATCAGCAATTGTGCGCGAGACTTTTAAAATTCGGTCATAAGCCCGTGCTGAAAGACTAAGTTTTTCCATAGCTGTTTTCAGAAGGCTTTGTCCAACTGCATCAATTTTACAGATTTCGCGCAGCATTTTACTGCTTATCTGAGCATTACAATGAATTCCCTTTTTTTCACCAAAGCGTTTTTCCTGAATTTGCCTTGCCCTGGTAACCCGTTCACGTACCACCGCGCTTGATTCTGTGGGCCGTGCATCAGATAATTCTCTGAAAGGCACGGGAATGACTTCAATTTGAATATCAATACGATCGAACAAGGGACCTGAGATTTTGCTCAGGTATTTCTGAACAACGCCCGGACCGCAGACACATACATGATTCGGATCGTTGTAATAGCCACATGGGCAGGGATTCATTGCTGCCACAAGCATAAAACTGGCAGGATAATCTACTGTAAATCTTGCCCTGGAAATGGTTACAAAGCGATCTTCGATCGGCTGCCGCAACACTTCCAGCACAGTGCGTTTAAACTCAGGTAGTTCATCGAGAAACAACACACCGTTATGCGCAAGCGAAATTTCTCCCGGTTGAGGATTCCCACCTCCACCAACCAGAGCTACATCGCTGATAGTGTGATGTGGTGCACGAAAAGGCCTTATTGATATTAAGGAAGAATTGCGTCCCATTTTTCCGGCAACTGAATGAATCTTGGTTGTTTCCAAAGCTTCATGAAGATTCAATGGCGGCAAAATCGAAGGCAATCGCTTGGCAAGCATGGTTTTTCCGGAACCGGGCGGGCCAATCATGATTACATTATGACCTCCGGCTGCAGCAACTTCAAGTGCCCGTTTAATATTTTCCTGCCCTTTAACATCTGAAAAGTCAAACTCATAATCGTTCAGGTTGGCAAAAAATTCATCGCGGGTATTCACCACGGTGGGTTCCAAGGTGGAATTCCCATTGAAAAAGTCAATTGCTTCGGTAATATTTTCAATTCCATAAACATCAAGATCACTCACAATGGCAGCTTCGCGGGCATTTTGTACCGGCAGGATGAATCCTTTAAACCCTTTGTTTCTGGCTTCTATGGCTATGGGAAGTGCTCCTTTGATGGGTTGCAGCCCTCCGTCAAGGGATAACTCACCCATAATGATATAATCACCGACAAGTTCTGACTTAATTTGTTCGGATGCAGCAAGAATGCCAATGGCAATGGTGAGATCGTAGGCAGAACCTTCTTTTCGAATGTCGGCAGGCGCCAGATTGATAACAATCTTTTTTCCGGGCAAACGATAGTTATTGTATCGCAACGCAGATTCTATCCGTTGCTGGCTCTCTTTGACAGCACTGTCCGGCAGACCAACCATCAAGAAATTTACACCCTGGTCAATGTTCACCTCAACTGTGATGGTGATTGCATTGACACCCTGTATGGCGCTTCCATAGGTTTTTATCAGCATGATCGTGTAAAAAGGGTAATTTTTAGTAAGCGGCTGCAAAATAAACATTTTGAGCAAAACCAACACATTTTTTTCTGTAAAAAAGAAATAAACTCCGTAAAAAAACCTGATTGGATGTCTGAAAACTTATCCTCTGACAATCCGGGAATAAGAAATATGCAGTTTTTAAAGTAAACCTGAAGTGCTGCAAAAAAAACCGCTTGCTATCAGAAAAACTCCCAAGAGTCGGATTTTGGCCTTCATGATGAAAAAACATCAGCAAACCAGGCAGGATACTAGCACACCTTATTTTGCAATCAGCTCAGTGAATTTTTCTGCTCCTCCAGCTCAGCGATAAGCGCTTCCCAGCTATTCATTTCACCTGCCAGATCAGCTTTCAGCTTTTCATACCGATGATAGATTTCCCCGGAAATGACCAAAGGATGCTCAGGTTCAGGATTTGCCAGCAAATTGTCAAGAGCTGCAATTTCTTTCTCAAGTTTTTCAATTGTTTGTTCCGATTTTTCTATTCTGTTCTGAAGCCGGCGCAACTTACTTTCCTGTTGTTTTCGACGTTCAAAATCAAGCTTATTTTGCGAGGGGGTTTCAGTGTTGTTTTCGGTCTGCTGTTTTATTTGCTTTTTTTCCAGTTCATTGAGATGTTCCAACCTCCGTGATTCAAGAAAATCATGCACATCGCCAAGATATTCCCGGATTCCTCTGTTTCGAAATTCGATTACCTTTTCGGTCAAACCTGACAGGAAATCACGATCGTGAGATACAATGACCAATGTTCCATCGTAATGAAGCAAAGCATTTTTCAAAATGTCTTTTGAGCTCATATCGAGATGATTGGTAGGTTCGTCAAGTACAAGAAGGTTCACTGGTGAAAGCAGCATTCGCGCCAGCGAAAGTCTTGATTTTTCCCCACCGGACAGCACTTTAACTTTTTTATCCAGATCATCTCCCCGAAAAAGGAAACTTCCCAACAACCCTTTAACTTTTGTACGCATTTCACCAGTAGCCACTTCATCAATAGTTTCGAAAACTGTCTTTTCCATATCGAGCATCTCATGCTGATTCTGCGCATAATAGCCAATTTTCACCAAATGACCCAGTTCCAGCTTACCATCAAATGGCAATTCACCGATAATGACTTTGGAAAGGGTACTTTTCCCTTCGCCATTTCGACCTACAAAAGCAATTTTCTCCCCTTTATTTATCGAAAAATTAAGGTTTTTCAATACCAGATGATGACCATAACTTTTGGTCAAATTTTCGGCTCTTACAACAACTTTCCCTGAATGAGGTGCTGGTGGAAACCGAAACCGTATGGCAGATTTATCAGTATCTTCGATTTCTATCCGATCCATTTTATCGAGCATTTTCAGTCGCGACTGTACTTGTCGTGCTTTAGTATTTTTGTACCTGAACCGTTCGATAAACCGTTCAATCTGTGCAATTTGCTGTTGCTGGTTATTGAAACCTGCTATTTCACGCTCGCGGCGCTCGGCCTGCAGTTGCTCATATTCTGAATAAGAGGCTTTGTAATCATAAATCTTTCCCAGGGTAATTTCTATAGTGCGCCTGGTTACATTGTCAAGAAATGCCCGATCGTGTGATACCAGCACTAAAGCTCCGGGATAACTGATCAAAAATTCTTCAAGCCACTGAATGGATTCGATATCAAGATGATTGGTAGGCTCATCCAGCAGCAAAATATCCGGCATTCGCAGGAGGATTTTGGCAAGCTCGACACGCATCTGCCATCCACTGCTAAATTCACGCAGGGGACGGGTAAAATCTTTTCGTTCAAAACCAAGTCCTAAAAGCACTTTCTCGGTATTTTCATCCATTTTATGACCACCCAGCACATTGAAATGGTCTGTTGCATCATTCAGATCGGAAACTAATCCAAGATAGGTGGGTGAATGGAAATCTGTCCGTCGGGACAACTCTTCGGTAATTTTTCTGATTTTCTGATCGAGCTCAAGGGTTTCTCTGAATGCCTGACGCGCCTCTTCAATCACTGTCCGTTGGCTGCCGGTGTCCATTTCCTGTTTCAGATAACCCAATGTTTGACCCGATGGTGACGCAATTGCGCCTTTTTCCGGCTCCAGCTCACCAGCTATTATATTTAAAAGTGTTGTTTTTCCAGCACCATTTTTCCCCACAAGTCCAATTCTGTCACGGTCATTTATCAAAAATGAAACTCCGTCGAAAATATATTCGCCGGTAAAGTGAACGGATATGTTATTAACTGAAAGCAATTTTAAACTGTTGGGGCACAAAAATAATCAAAACGAAGACAGTGCTGTTGCACTTTCAGGGAAGAAGTAACAAAAAAAAGGGAACCCGAAGGCTCCCTTTTTTTGTTATTCCAATGAAGGATTATTGGATAATCAACTTTTCGGTAAAGGTTTGACTTACAGTCTGAATATGAACAATGTAAATACCTCTCTCCAGATTTGAAGTTTGGATTTGTACATTATCAGCATCAGCAGGTCTGTCATAAACTACCTGACCGAGGTTGTTAACTATGGTAACATTTGTAATGTCAGCAGCTTCGATGGTCACAACATCCTTTGCAGGATTCGGGAACATCGAGAGACCGGTATTTCCGGTGATTTCGCCAACGTTAACTCCTGATTTATGGAGATGAACCGGAATATCAATTACAGGTGTAGTTGCATTATTAGTATTAAACACAACCGATCCGTAATACTCACCAGGTTCAAAACCAGTTGAAGTTATAGTAACTGTAACTTCGGCTGACTGGTTACCAGGAATTGTACCTGACATCGGATCAACACTGATCCATGGCCCATTTCCGGTGTCACCCATTTCGAGACCCCAGATACAGATATTCTGAACAATCCCCAACAGGGTGTATTTACCTGGTGTGTAAAGATCAGGATGGAATGCAAGACCACCGGCAATGTCGCCTGATGCAGGCATATTCAGAATTGTGAACACGTCGAATTCTTCGATGAATGCTCCACCAGGTAACTGATATTTGTAGAGGATATTCTGGCTTGAACCGGTCCGCTGGCTATAACCCCAGAGGTATGGCCCCTGAGGATCATAAGCAAGACCGTAGAAGCTTTCGTTACCCTGTGTCGGAATGGTATTCAGCACAGCACCGGATACATCGAACAAAGTCAGTGTAGTTGACCAGTTGTTTGCCCAGAAGCCATCCTGACCTTCATCATAAGAAATTGCCCTAACAGCAACAGGTGCAGTGAACTGGCCAATAAGTGTATTGGTGCCAAAATCCATCTTGTAAACTGTTGTTGCAGCAGCACCACCATAGAAGTAGGTTCCGTCATAGGCCAGATCACGAATTCCATTGACTGATCCAACCTGGAAGGCACCAAGGAAGGTTCCGTTAATTTCGTATTTGAAGAATCCGGTTCCATTCCACTTGGTAGTGTAGATGTAATCACCATCGGTTTCAATACCTGCTTCTCCACTGGCATCACCGCAGGCAAATTCAAACTGCAGGTCATAATCTGCATCAGTAGAAATTACTTCGTTACCAAATGAGGTACCAGGAGCTTTTTCTGAAGATGCCGGATCGCTTGCCGGACGAACCAGCGGTTTGGCAGTTGAATATTTGAATCCGATTGTTCCGTCTGTTTCAATGGTAACATTCCAGGTAATCGGAGATGAACCAGTATTCTGAGCAGTCAGAATATGATCGGTAACATCAGTATTCCAGTGATTTGTATAAATCTCATCAGGTGTAATTACAAGTCCACCAGGACCACCACCAGGACTCAATGTAACAGGAACAGTTACAGGGCTGTTGAGTGCGTTGCTGGTGAATACCAAAGCACCGGTCAGAATTTCAGCCGGAAGGCCTTGAGAATTATAAGTAACAGTAACTGGTAATGATTCACCTGGGTCAACTGTTTCTTCCATTGGTTCAGCAGTCAGCCATGCTCCACCGCCACCGCCAATGTCAGCAGTGAAATCGCAGCAATTACCATAGCTGTAAGTAGCACATGGATCGGTTACGGCTGCTGTCCAGTTGGTTCTGAAACGCAGTACGTATGAACCATCAATTACCCCGCCCGGAATGGTGATATCAAAGGTGTACGGAGTGTTGGTGGCTGCACAAACAGCATCATTCAATACCAATTCATCGGTATTGTTCAGCTCAAGGTTGTCATCAAAGTCAATCCATACATCAAACCATGTATCATCGTATCCTGCTGTAACAGTAAGCTGATAGGTCATTCCGGCCTCAAGTTCGTGTACCATGTCTGTATAGTCGTGATACCACGGTGGTGTGCCTGCACATGGAATATCCGGTACATTGATATTGGCCAGCTCCCATGCAATCAGCCCATCACCATATTCACAACCACTTGAATACAGGTTGTCGATACATAAGCTTGGTTCTTCGTTCTCTACTGCTTTGGTTTTGCAATCATTTGCAGTATTTTCATCTCCTGACATGTTGGTACATGCTTCGAAGTTGTAAACACCATAAGCATTCAGGTCAGCTGTACCTGCTGTGATTTCAACATCAGCTCCGCCAGCAAGTGGTCCTGCATAGGTGCCGCTCAGCTGTCCGCTTCCTGCTCCACTCCAGGTAACTACCCATGGAATATTGGACTGTGATGCTGTTCCATAATTCTTGATCTTAATCACAACATTTTCTACTCCTAAGCCAGGTGCAGTTGAAGGTTCTACAATTGATTGTACACCAACATCATTGGTCAACTGAGGACCACCGGGTACTAAGTATCCGGCAATGTTCCAGTTGTAATCCAGCGTTGGAGCCAAAATATGCAGCTGATCCCATACTCCGCCGGTTTCAATCCAGTCACCGTTGGTTACGTGAGGACCTGCATCACATCCGGCAGGATAGGTTCCTGCGGTATGGGTTACTGAGTATCCAATCCAGATATCATCACCTGTAATATCAATTTCACTGTCAAGATCAATTAAATTCCAGGCCACGCCGGTTGGTGTAATCGTCTGTTCAAGCAATGGTGTTCCGGGTGAAGATGATGTTCCTGGTCCCCATACTTTCAAAATACATGGACTTGGTACATCATTGATATAAATTTCAACCTGCGAAAGCTTCATTCCTGCATAGCTGCCCATGAAGGCTGCCGGGAAGTAAGCTGCAACCTGGAAGGTGCCACCGTTGGTTAATCCAATAGCGTCATTGTTCACTCCATTATCATACCTGATGATTTCGTCATCGGTCATATTGGGTGATACTCCGCCTGGTATAGCATTGGCAATACGAACTGCTCTGCCTTCGTCGGCCATACGTTGTGCATATTGCTGTGCAACATATTCAGGATCCTGAACAATATCTGGTCCTGCTGTGGATGAACGCTGAATGGCAAGGCTGTAAGTATAAGGCTCAGATCCCGGATTAGTCAGCATAAGAATATCCGTAGTCGTTTGACCCCATGGATCGTGAACTTCTGCAAGAGAAGTCGGGTCAGTTACCATTATTGGACCTTCTGCGCCACAGTTCAACATAACTGGAACTGTATGCGGGCTTCCCGGAGCATTGCTGGTGAAAATCAATGATCCTTCATTAATACTCGGGAAAGTCAGTGAAGTAGAATTAAAGGTAACAGTAACAATTTCGGACTCACCAGCATTAAGGTCACCACTTAGAGGTTCTGCACTAAGCCATGCTGATGTACCTCCGCCAATCTGGGCGCTGAAGTCGCAGCAGTTACCATAGCTGTAAGTAGCACACGGGTCGGTTACGGCTGCTGTCCAGTTTGTTCTGAAACGAAGTACGTAAGTTCCGTCAGGTGCATCAGCCGGTATAGTAATGTCAAATGTATAAGCAGTATTGGCTGAGGCACATACTGCATCATTCAATACCAGCTCATTGTCATTGTTCAGTTCAAGATTGCCGTCAAAGTCAATCCATACATCAAACCAGGTATCTGCGTAACCGGCTGTGGCCGTCAATACATAGGTCTGTCCGGCTGTCATTTCGTGTACCATATCTGTGTAGTCATGATACCACGGTGGTGTGCCGGCACATGGAATATCAGGTACGTTAATATTGGCCAGATCCCATGCAATCAGTCCGTCACCATATGAACAACCACTTGAATACAGGTTGTCGATACATAATGATGGCTCGGCATTCTCTACTGCTTTGGTCTTGCAGTTGTTATCCGGATT
>RZYY01000329.1 GCA_009930115.1 Sphingobacteriia bacterium
CCTTTTTTAAGGTTTCCGCCATGACCTGCATCACTGGCAAAACTTGAAATCGCACCGATGTGCCTGTGCACACGTTTAGTACCGTGTGAACCCGGAAAACCACCAAAACCGTGGCGTTTCATGCCACCAGCAAAACCTTTTCCTTTAGAAACACCTACAACACTTACCTGGTCATTTTCAAGGATTTCTCCGGCTTTTATATCACCTACCTTAAATCCACCCCTTATTATTTCCTTAAAATCAATTGTATTGTTTGTTGAATCAACAGCAATATTATCATCCCAGAACACTTTTGATCCCCTTTGACCTACTTCCATTGTATCTGTCTGGGAAATTTTAATCTGGTATTGAAATTCATCGCCTTTGTACTGGATATTTCTTGGATCTTTAAGACTGTCAGAAACCACAGGCTGTACATTGGTTTTATTTCCAGCAAATATATATTCACCTTTAATCTGGGTATTGCCAAGATTGATAAGTTCTGCAAGTGCTGCATTTACCTGATTTACTGCATCAAGTCTCTGGTCAGCATTTACAGAATCATTTTTCATTTTAAGGGCAAGAGTTTTCATCTCAAGAGTCAGGTCTTCTGTACTGTCCATTGCAGTTTCAACAGCCCGAAGCCAGGTTCTGCCATTTTCGGTATTTGTTTTAAGCTGTGAAAGATATTTTGTGCCTGACTTGAAATTTAAAACCTGGGTAAGCCCAACAGGATCGTCTGCAAGCCTGTTTATTCTTTTTCCGGTTGAAACAGTTGTATTGTCTTCTGCAAGCCTTCTGTAAAGGCCTCCAAGCTGATTTTTCTGAAGCTCAAATATTGTTCTTGAGGCTATTCTCATAATTTACATCTCCTATCTCATACCTACAAGGGTCTGAAGCATTTCATCGGAAACTGATAAAAGCTTTGATGCAACAGTATATGCATGTTGATACTTGATAAGGTTTATCATTTCCTCATCAAGTGAAACCCCTGAAACTGTATCCCTGTCCTGGGTAAGTCTTTCTACCATTGTTTCTGAAAATGAAAGTCCCCTTTCAATACTTACAGCCTTTACTCCAAGTCCGCCGACCATTCCCCTGTAATAGCCTTCTATGGAGGCACTTACAGGTTCTGAAAAAGGATCTTTTCCCCTTTCATATGTCCATTGTGAAATTGTAACCTGCTTATCCTGAACCTCAAGCAAAGCCATTGCATTGGAGTTGTCACTTTCAGAAAGATCACCTTCCAAAACATCAACAGGTGCGTGTATAAAATCATCATCAGGATCAAATCCAAGGGTCTGGCCCATTGAACTCATATTCCAGTGAAAGATAATGTCCTTTTCAACAGCTCCCCTTGACTGGGTTATGTCAAAAACCTGATTTTTCCTGTTATATGAAACCTTGTAATCAACTCCATAATAGCTTGCATCTTCAAGAGCCTTTTCTATATCTGCTGCAAGAATGTCAAGCTCATCTTCATTTTTATAAACTCCGCCTGTTATTGAAGGCTTAATCTGTGCACTTAAAATTTCACTTTCACCTTCAGAAAAAGAAATAATATTATTTGTTCCCTCTGTTATTGTAAGAGGAGAAAAAACTTTTTTATCAGATGAAACAACATCTCTTTTGGCAGCAGCAACATCAGCAGCAGCAATATTGTTAATATCGGATAAAAGACCATTTACCTTCATTGTTTTTATATCAGAGCCTGTGAAAAATGTATTTATTCCTGCAGCAGCCATAATTCCAGGCC
>RZYY01000019.1 GCA_009930115.1 Sphingobacteriia bacterium
CCTCCATTCCTGTTGTAAAAGTGATCACATCACCATAGGCTGTACCGGCACAATTGATGGCATAAGCCCTTATGTTGTACTGTGTGCCCTGTTCCAGACCGGAAATTACACCATAAAATTTCCCCAGTCCGTTTCCGCACATCATGCTACCATCGTTTATTTCCAAAGTTGGAATAGTTTCAGCACTCCAGCACAAGCCACGTTCAATCACCACACCGTTCCCGTCATCGCTCGCTTCTCCTCCGCCGGTAGCCTGGGTAGTAAGAATATTGGTAACCGGCAAAGTGGAGACTGTGGGGAGTTGAATCTGGGTTCCCTGACTGCGGACACAACGGACTGAGAAGCCAGCCTGCTTGTTGTTGGCATACCTTGTAGCACTTGTACCGAGGTAGCTGAGCCCACGACTCCAGGCATTCCCCCCCTGAAATTCATTGGAAGCCCAGAAATACGCGTAAAATGACAAATTGATAAATAAACCTTCGAGATTGGTAAATCCGGCAGGAAGACCGCTAAAACCGCTCTGATTGGTAGCCCCTTCATTGGGTTCTGACCATAATCCCGTCCCTTGTTGCATTGTTCCCGTAGTTTTCATTTTTCCACCTGCTATTTCATGACCTCCCAAAAAACCAATCAGTGCATCCCAGTCATCATCAGCGGGAATATGCCAACCACCATTGGTCGGGCATATTCCCTGACTTCCGGCTACTCCGACATAATTCATCATTTCATCCCAGGTGTATAATCCACCATATATTCCACAATTCGATTCATTGTTTTCCCAGCAGTATCTTTCAACAACATCGTTATCAGATTGCGGTACCGAAGAAAGAATCATCTGTCCAAAGTTTAAATTTTCAGCCATCCAGCAATGATCACCAACAGGTATGGTAGCATAAGACTTCCCGTCGCGCTCATCAATAAAAGGAAGACCACACTGCCAGTCATTAACCACTGGTATTAAATTACCCAGCGTGTCCACGGTAATATTCCATTGATTTCCTTTTGGATCAGTAAGCATTAACGATTTTGAATTTATTGCATAGGGGACGTCAATAAACTGCGCTGTGCCGATTACCTGATAACTGTCGTTACCGTCAAAGTCTGCTGCAAGCTGAAAAAAATGTTTTGAGGCACCCCATTGAATCTGGTTGAAAGTACCGAACTGCGGTAGTCCTGAACCTATTACCAAAGCCACCATTCCAACAGCATTGGTTTGAACATTGTGAATTTCGGTGTAAATGATCTCGCCGTTGAATCCTCCTTTGATGACACTTATTTGCAGATTGACCGGCTGGTTGGGAAGTGCATCACCGTTTGAATTTCTGATGATGGTCTGATAGCTGATTCCGTTGGATATTTGTGCTGACAAGCAAATGGCAAGCAAAAAATGAACAATTGTAACATAAAAAATTTTCATAATAACCTGTTTTTTTAACCCGAATGAAAACTTTTGGGTGTAAAGATAAGAATTTTAGAAACAAACAACAGGCTGTATGAAGGCTTATTTTAAATCAGTTTAAAGGACAATTTCCGTGCAGACTTGATTATACCTGTGAATCCTGATATTTGATAACCTGATAAGGCAATTGGTCAGTTCGTTAGGTTGAATGTTATCTCCATTAAAGTTCTTCAGTCTTGCAAAACTGTATAAAAGGGTATAAAAAAGAAACCCGGCATATTACCGGGTTTCCTGAAAAGAAGGTTTTAATTTTTACTGTCCTAAATAGGCTTTCAGTAATTTGCTTCTTGAAGTGTGCTTAAGTCTTCTGATGGCTTTTTCTTTGATTTGCCGCACGCGCTCACGGGTAAGGTCAAACTTCATGGCTATTTCGTCCAAAGTAAGGCCGTGGTTCATGCCAATGCCATAATAGAGGTTAATGACATCCCGCTCTTTTTTGGTCAGCGTAGCCAGCGAACGTTGGATTTCACGTGCCAGCGATTCTTTCATTAATTCCTTGTCGGTACTTGGATTATCGTCGGAAACGTACACATCCAGCAAGCTCATGTCTTCATCCTGGGTGAGCGGAGCATCCATCGACACTGTTCTGGTAGTAATTTTCAGAACGTTGTCCACTTTATTTTCAGGAAGATCGAGTGATGCTGCAATTTCGTCGGCTGAAGGAGGTCTTTCGAATTTTTGCTCCAGTTTCGATGATTCTTTGCGGATTCTGTTGAGCGAACCCACCTGATTTAGTGGTAATCTGACAATACGTGACTGTTCGGCGAGAGCCTGCAGGATTGACTGACGAATCCACCACACGGCATAAGAGATGAACTTAAATCCGCGGGTTTCGTCAAATCGCTGTGCTGCTTTAATCAGTCCGAGATTGCCTTCATTAATCAGGTCAGGAAGGCTGAGTCCCTGATTTTGGTACTGTTTGGCAACCGATACCACAAACCGCAGATTGGCCTTGGTAAGCTTTTCGAGTGCTGCCTGATCGCCCTGTTTAATGCGTTGTGCCAGCAAAACTTCCTCCTCGGCGGTAATCAACTCCTCGCGGCCAATATCCTGCAGATATTTGTCAAGAGAAGCCGTTTCGCGGTTGGTAATAGACTTTGTAATCTTTAACTGTCTCATTAAAACCCTTTGTTATATTAGTAAATAATACTTTCGATATTGTGCTTTTAAATTCTACTTTGGTTGAACAGCTTCAATGTAACTTTTACCTCTTCGAAATATTGTATTTTTTATGTTCGAAAATGCAAATTATTGCAAACTGACGGTGGAGATTACCATCGGTCAGTCTGCAATAATTTTTGCAAAATTAATTCATTTTTAAGAATGTGTCAACAGATCACAGACCAAGAGCATAATAGGAACGCTTGCCATTGGGATAAACACCTTCGAGCAATACACCACCACGCTTTCCTTCCAGAAGTTTTTCAATATCATCGGTATTTTTTACGGGTGATTTGTCAATATGCGTGATGATAAATCCTTCACGTACGCCTTTGTTTAAAAGTTCACCGTGTCTGAGTGTTTTCACCTGAACACCATTTTTAATACCAAGTCTGTCAAGTTCGGCAACCGGCACTTCTTCGAATACTGCACCAAGCAACTCATTATCAACATTATCTTTACTTACGATGATTTCAGTGCTGTTTTCACGGTTCTTCAACAAAAGAGATTTTTCGATTATTTTGTTCTCTCTGTTTACTTTCACCGATACACGGTCGCCGGGGTTTCGCTGACCAATGGTTTCAAGCAGATGGGAGACCGAGTTAATAGGTTTCCCTTCTATTTCGATGATTATGTCTTCGGCCCGGATATCAGCATCATCCGCTGAGCTGTTTTCCACAACCGACACCACATATACTCCCTGTGGTGAATCCAGTCCGATTTCATTGGCAAATTCACTGTCTATATCTCTGATAGTTACCCCGATATAGGCCCGCTGAAGTTCACCGAAAGTAATGAAATCAGTAACTACTTTTTTTACGATATTTACCGGAATGGCAAAGGAATATCCTGCATAACTTCCTGTATTTGAAGCAATGGCAGCATTTATCCCCACAAGTTCTCCTTTGGTATTTACCAGTGCTCCTCCGCTGTTTCCGCGATTAACAGGTGCATCGGTCTGGATAAATGATTCGATGGCTCCTGCCGTACCGAGGATATTGATATTTCGGGCTTTTGCACTCACTATTCCGGCTGTTACCGTGGAGGTCAGGTTGAAAGGATTACCAACAGCAAGCACCCATTCTCCCACCTGAATCTGGTCAGAATCTCCGTATGGAAGATAGGGCAGGCCGGAAGCATCAATCTTAATCAATGCCAGATCAGTTGACGGGTCAGTACCAACGATCTCAGCTTCGTATGAACGCTTGTCATTAAGCGTTACTTCAAGTCTGATGGCGTTTTGCACTACATGATTATTGGTTACAATATAACCATCGCTGGTAATAATCACTCCGGAACCTGTTGCGACAAGCGGCTGGCTTGGTTGGGGCGGCATTCCGAAAAATTCAAAGAAGAAATCATCATAAATGGAATTTCGCCTGCTTACCTCGGTTTTGATATGAACTACAGCATGAACTGTCATATCGGCAGCTGCGATGAAATCCGGAACATTTTCCGGTACTGCATAGCTCGTAAGATAAGTTTGTGAAGGAGACTGGGCTGCTGAGTATGATCCGGATGTTGCCGGGTAAGTTACTTCCTCATTATTCCTGTTTTCGAATAATTGATAAGCTCCAAGGGCAAAAAGACCTCCAAGCATAGCTACTAAAAGAAACGAACCAAACTTTTTCATATCCTTTATTTTTAGTTTTTATTGCGGTTATCAATTTTTAAACCATTTTGAAAAAATCATTTTCGCTCTGTTATGATTTGTTGATTTTGCTCTATCTAACGAATGAAAAACAGGACTGGCATGAAGTTTACTATTAAAAATTGTTAATCGTAAGTAAATGTTATCATCAAGGGAATTGCTAATTTTGCAACCTGACAGAAAAAAAGACTATGCAGCTAAGTTTTTTTAAATACCATGGCGCCGGAAATGATTTTATCATTGCAGACAACCGAAATTTTGCCTTCCGGCCCGTTCAGTCAACAGTTGAACAACTGTGTGACCGGCACTTTGGAATTGGAGCCGACGGCCTGATATTACTCGAAAAAGATGATCATACTGATTTCATGATGCGATATTTCAACCCTGATGGACTTGAAGCCACCATGTGCGGCAACGGTGGTCGCTGCATTGTGTCATTTGCTGCTTTCCTGGGTATAATCCGGAAAAAAACAATATTCACGGCAACAGACGGAAGACACGAAGCTGAAATTTTGTCACATCAGCACAATACTGATTTCATCAAACTCAAAATGAATGATGTAAAAACAATTGTAAACCTTGAAAAAGGCTTTTTCCTGAATTCCGGTTCACCTCATCTGGTTCGATTTGAGAATCATATCAACCAACTGGACGTGACAAAGGCCGGAAGAAAATACAGGGATTCAGGGATTTCCGGTTTCGAAAGTGTAAATGTAAACTTTGTGGAAAATATCGAAGGGAAACTTTGCAGCAGAACTTATGAGCGGGGAGTCGAAAATGAAACACTTGCCTGTGGAACTGGTGCCGTAGCCATCGCATTGGCTGCACATTTAAAAGGATTGATCAAAAACTCACCTGCCGAAATCCATGCTGCAGGCGGAAAACTTACTGTACATTTTGAAGCAGGAAACAACATTTACAGTAACATCTGGCTGGAAGGGCCGGCAGAAAGAGTCTTCAGCGGAATCATCAATTTACCTGAATAAACTGACGATAAAAACCTATTGAATGTAAAATGTTAAAAGGGGAAAAAATATTGCTCAGAGCACCGGAACCGTCGGATGTGGATTTGCTTTACTCCTGGGAAAATGATAATAATATCTGGCAGGTTAGCTATAATTCAGCTCCTGTTTCACGCTTTGCACTCGAACAATATGTCCTCAATTCACATCTGGATATCTACACCACAAAACAACTGAGGCTGATGATTGACAATGTGCACGACGGACAAACAATTGGTTCAGTTGATTTATTTGAGTTTGATCCTGAACACCGTCGTGCAGGTATCGGGATTTATCTGCTTGACAATGAACGACAAAAAGGAAAAGCCTCAGAAGCACTCGGGCTGATGATTGACTATTGCTTTGACAAACTCTCCTTAAAACAGGTGTTTTGCAGTATTGCTCCCGACAATCAGGCCAGTATCGCCCTGTTCACTGCAAAAGGTTTTCAGCATACCGGAACAAAAAAAAGCTGGTTATTCATCAATAAAAAATGGACTGATGTTTGTTTTTACCAGTTAATAAATCATGAATACGGACAATTATGAACCCCAAAACCAAAAAATCATTTGCCCGCACTGTTGCACTTATTTCGCTGATACTGATACTTGCCCTTGGAATTGCAGGATTTGCCGTGTATAAAACAATTTTCGGAAATAACACAACCTTAGAAAAGGAACAGGCAGGATATCTTTATCTAAAAACTGGCTCTTCCTACACTGATCTGCTCGTATCAGTCCAAAATTCAGGTTTGCTGAAAAATTTCAGAACATTCAAACTTGTTGCCGACAGGAAAAATCTTGGAAAACACGTCCATGCCGGCCTATATGAGATTCTTTCAGGTATGAGCAACAACGACATTGTCAACCTTTTGCGTTCAGGAAAACAAAAACCTGTGAATGTTATCTTCAATAATATTACTTTCCCTGTCCAGTTGGCCGGGGTTGTTTCCAGACAAATTGAAGCCGACTCAGTCAGTTTAATCCGTCTTTTTCACAATGAGACCTTTTTGAAAAAATACGGATTAACCCCTGCAACCGCACCCGCAATGTTTATTCCAAATACTTATGAATTTTACTGGAACACCCGTGCCGAAGAGTTTTTCAGCAGGATGCACACTGAATACAAAAAATTCTGGACTACAAAACGAAAGTTACAGGCGGAACTTTTAAACCTCAATCCTCTGGAAATTTCCATCATCGCCTCGATTGTGGAAAAAGAAACCAGCCAAAACGATGAAAAAGCCAGAATCGCCGGTGTATATCTCAACCGGCTGAAGCGTGGCTGGAAACTACAGGCAGATCCTACAACAGTTTATGCCATTTATCTGGAAACAGGCAGCATGCCCAGACGTGTACTTCGTAATCACACCCAACTCGAATCACCTTACAACACTTATTTTTTCAAAGGCCTGCCTCCCGGCCCAATCTGCATGCCTTCCGTGGCAAGTATAGATGCCGTGCTCAACAGTGAAAAACACAACTACATGTTTTTTGTAGCCAGCCCCGACGGATCCGGTTATCATCGTTTCTCGGCAAGTTACAGTCAGCATCTTATCTATGCACGTGAATATCAAAAAGCTCTTAATAAACTTCAGCTAAACTAAAATAAGAATGATGAAACTGAATCAAAACAGCCACATTACACCTATAATGCTGTTAATCATGACATTAGTGTTAATCTTTCCCTCATGTAAAGATAAAAAAGCATCCTCCCGCGATAAAGTTCGGAGCGGAGTAGTTAAACTCTACAAAATGCAAATGGATGAAGCGCTTGCAGATTTCGAAAGTGCTGCCGGCCTTGATCCCGAAAACCAGGAAGCATGGTTTTATATCGGAACAGTATATCAAAACCGGCAGGATTACCATACTGCCATCGACTACTTTACCAAAGCCATTACAATCAGGGAAGACTATGCTGATGCCTATTATAATCGCGGATTATGCTGGTTTTATCTTGGCGACCGGAACAAATCCTGTGAAGACTGGTTCAAGGCTGAAGATTATGGTCGCGAAAACATAAATGACAGAACTGAAAAATGCAGGTAACTCAATTAACCTGCACTTGTTTAATTCATTAAATTTTTAAGCGTTATGCCACTTTTCAAAATTCTAACCAACACCAATTTACCCGACAAAAAAGCTTTTGTCAAAAGAGCATCCGCAGAAATCGCTGCTATACTCGGTAAAAGCGAACAATATGTGATGGTAATTCTTCTGCCTGAACAAGAGTTGTTTTTCTCGGGCAGCTATGAACCTGCCATATACGTTGAGTTGAAAAGTATTGGATTGCCGGCAGCCAAAACCGGAACAATTACTGCTGCCATGATGGAATTTTTGCATAAAGAAACAGGCATCCCCCCGTCACGAATCTATGTCGAATTTACTGATGTACAGCGTCAATGGTGGGGATGGAACAGTGATACCATGTAGGTCAGGTTAATTTCTGCAAATCTCTGCTACTGTCCGTTAGCATACAATTTCTGTCAACCCGATCGGTCTGATTAATGGAAAAACAGATAGGCAACAAAAATTGCCGATACGATACCTGCAAAATCAGCAATCAGGCCACAAGTTACTGCATAACGTGTTTTGCGGATCGACACCGAGCCAAAATAAACTGCCAGGATGTAAAAGGTAGTATCAGTTGAACCCTGAACTGTTGAAGCGAGGCGACCGACAAAAGAATCAGCCCCGAAAGTATTCATGGCATCCACCATCATCCCTCTTGCACCGGCACCACTGAGCGGTTTCATAAATGCAGTGGGAAGAGCAGGAACAAAATCAGTGTTTATGCCAAATTTTTCTACTATCCAACTGATACTGTCAATGAGAAAATCCATTGTTCCGGACGCCCGGAATACTCCAATCCCAACCAGAATTGCTACCAGATAAGGAATAATCCTTACAGCAATCGGAAAGCCCTCCTTTGCACCCTCAATGAACGATTCATACACATTAACCCTTCGCAAAAGCGCCAGGCCGACAAATGAAATGATGATTCCAAACAAAATCACATTGCTTGCTACTGATGAGACCAGACTTATTTTTTCCTGCGGTAAAACTGAAAAATACCAGATGATAGAAGCAATAACAATTGTAAAAATCCCCAAATAAGCCAGTACTACTCTGTTAAGCAGATTGATCCGCTGCATCACCGACACTGAAATAAGTCCGGAAATTGTCGAAAAAAATGTAGCCAGCAAAATAGGAATAAAAACATCAGATGGATCAGCAGCTCCTAACTGTGCACGGTAAACCATAATACTGATAGGAATCAGCGTCAGCCCTGAAGTATTCAGCACCAGAAACATTATCATTGAATTGGAGGCAGTGTCTTTTTGCAGATTGATTTCCTGAAGCTGATTCATGGCCTTCAACCCAAGCGGCGTTGCTGCATTATCAAGACCTAACATGTTGGCGGCCAGATTCATCATGATAGAACCTGTTACCGGATGATTGGCAGGGATTTCGGGGAATAGTTTTCTGAACAAAGGACCGACTACTTTTGCCATAACGCTTACTACACCGCCATTTTCTCCAACTTTCATCAATCCAAGCCACAAAGTCATTACACCTGTGAGACCAAGCGAAATTTCGAATCCAAGTTTGGCCATTTCAAAGGTGCTTTCCATTATTTCGGGGAAAACCTCCGCATCACCGAAAAATATTAACCTGACCAATGCCACTAGGAAAGCAATCAGAAAAAAAGCAATCCAGATATAATTAAGCACCATAACCTTATCAGATTTAATTATCGTTCATTTGCACATGTTCATCATTCAGCGGGTAAAAAAATCCTCTGCATGTTTATTCCAACCATATTTTGTCCCGGAGCGTAACGCTGCAATGCGATGATGTCAGCAGGCAAAATGGTTTTATTCATCATAATCTCATTGATGCCCTGACAAAAACTATTTATCCAAAGCGGAGAAAACCTGTTCACCCCCGATGAAAGTCATTACCACCCTGGATGATGGAATGTCAGCTTCGGGAACAACCATGATATCACGATCAAGCACTGTAAAATCGGCAAATTTCCCAGGTTCGATGCTGCCTTTTTCATTTTCTTCAAAAGAAGCTTTGGCAGCCCATTTTGTCATGCCGCGAAGAGCATCTGTGCGACTCAGAGCATTTTCCGGCTGAAATCTTCCGGAAGGCCATCCTTTGAGGTCTTTACGGGCAACAGCAGCATAAAAAGTTTTTACCGGGCTGATATCCTCAATAGGAAAATCTGTTCCCAACGGTATCCAGCCATTTTGTTGCATAAGAAACTGATAAGCGTATGCACCTTTGATACGCTCTGCCCCCACCCTTTCGTGAGCCCAGTACATATCCGAAGTAGCATGAGTGGGCTGAACAGATGGAACAACACTATAACTCCCGAATTTTTCGAAATCCTCCGGTGAAACAATCTGTGCATGTTCAATGCGCCAGCGCAGGTCATTTTTCCCTTTGAGAATGTCTCCATAAATTTTAAGCATCAGGCGGTTGGCAGAATCTCCAATGGCATGTGTACAAACCTGAAAGCCTTTATCATAAGCTTTTTTGCAATATTCTGCCAGTGATTCTGGTGAACGAAGCAACAAACCACTGTTACCGGGGTCATCGCTGTAATCCTTGATAAGCTTTGCACCACGCGAACCCAGTGCACCATCTGAAAATAATTTTATGGAACGTATTGTCAGGTGATCGGTTTTTGTAATTCCTTTATTCATGTAGGCTTCCAGGTTTTCATCGGATGGTAAAAGCATGGCATTGATTCTCATCTTCAACTGTCCGCTGTGATAAAGTGACTCGATCACTTCCAGTTCATTCTTTTCAAGTCCGGCATCGTGCACACTGGTGAGGCCTGCTGCAAAACACTTTTCCTGTGCAGCCAGGAACGCTTCTGCAATTTGTTCCTTATCCGGATGAGGAATTACTCCTCTGACGAGATCAATCGCATTGTCAATCAATACGCCGGTAAGCTCACCATTCAACTGCACAATTTCCCCTCCTTCAACACTTGTATCTTTGCTGATGCCTGCCAGTTCCAGTGCTTTTTGATTCACAATGGCCGCATGGCCGTCAATCCGGGTGAGTAAAACCGGATGGTCAGGAAAAAGCTCATTCAGCTTCACATTGGTCGGAAAAATCTTCTCCGGCCAGTCGTTCTGATCCCATCCCCTTCCTTCAAGCCAAAATGCAGAAGGGAATTTCTCCTGATGGGTTTTCATAATTTCCAGTATTTCATCAAAAGATTTTGTACCGGTCAGATCAGCCCTTGTGAGCAAACCTGTTCCATATCCCAGAAAATGACAATGTGCATCAATAAATCCGGGAAACACCGTTCTGTTTTCAAGATCAAGTATTGTGTCTGATGAAAAATGCTGTAAAACCTCTTCTGTTGTTCCCACAGCAGCAATTTTACCATCGGTTACAGCTATTGCCTGAGCAATACCAAAATTTTCATCAACAGTATAAACTGTTGCATTGGTAATAATCAGATCAGCTTTTTCCTTTTGAGTACACGCTGTCAATGTCATAAAGATCAGTATTGGTGCAAATTTGAATAATATTTTCATGTGAGTGTGCTTAATAGGTTTATCACTTCTTCAATTGAGATAAGTTTATGTGTATTGCCGTACAAATGTAATGTAAATATCTGGCCGTCAACCGAAATTTCTGCCAAAGAATCCTGATCGCTATTATCACAAATGCGGAATCCCCTTCTTTTGAGTGCTTTGGACAGCCAAAAAGACCAGGGGCTGTTTCCGATAAGTTTAACTTTTCCCCTTATAGGAACATCAAACAAAAAATTACCGGTTGAAGAACTAAATTTAACAGCATTTCGGTCGAAAAAATCAGCAATTATCCCATTTACAGCCAGGTCTTCAGGAATCCCGGCAGCAAGTGGTTTTCCTGGCCCCAGCAGCCACATCCTGTCGGCAAACTGGAGGGCGAGGTCAATGTCATGTGTCGAAAGCAACACTGCTTTGTTGTGGTACCATGCTGCATTTCGCAGGATTTGCATGATTTCCACCTTGCTGGGAAAATCAAGATAAGCAGTTGGCTCGTCTAATATAATGAGTGGCGTTTCCTGAGCAAGCGATTTTGCAATCATCACCTTTTGCTTTTCACCATCACTCAGGGTTTCGAATTTATGACGGGCAAGATGTTCGATGCCGACTTTTGTCAGGGCATTCTGAACAAGAATGTAATCGTCGGCCGACAGCTTACCAAAATATCCTGTGTAAGGCATTCGCCCGTATGCTGCCATGCCAAAAACATTCATGTTTTCCACTTCAACCTGCCTTGTGAGAACTATACTCACCATTCTGGAAAGTTCAGCAGAGGTAAGATGATCCAGTGTTTTATTTTCAATCAGTATATTTCCCGCCAGTTGCTTTTGTAAACCGCACAGCGTACGAATCAGTGTGGATTTTCCTGAACCGTTCGGACCAAGCAGACAGGTCATTTCACCACTGAGAAGTTCAAAGTTCATGCCTTTGTGCAGAGCTACAGTACCTTCTCTGCGACTTTTATAGCCTATGGCCAGATTATTTACCGCCAGTTTGCCACTCATCAGACCAGAGATTTAAAACTGTTCCTTTTGAGAATTAACCAGATAACAACAGGAGCACCAATTAATGAGGTCACTGCATTAATAGGCAAAGCACTGTCGAAACCGGGAAGCCGGGCGATAATATTACAAACAAGTGCAAGTAATGCTCCGGTGAGTATTGTAGCCGGAAAAACTATCCGATGGTCCGAACTCTGGAAAAGAATACGTGCGAGGTGAGGTACAGCAAGCCCAAGAAAAGCAATCGGGCCACAATATGCTGTAATGAGAGCAATCAGGAAACCTGTCAGCAATATTACCAGGATTTGGGCCGAGCGGGTGTTCAACCCCAGGTTTTTTGCATAATGTTCACCTAAAAGAAGTATATTCAGCGGTTTAATCATCAGTGATGACAATGCTAATCCAATAAGGACGAGGGGAACAAAGACACGCAATTGTGCCAGGGATATATTTCCAAAACTTCCCAAACCCCAGATTACAAAAGCCTGAAGGTCCTCTTTCAGGCTGTAAAACTGAAGTATTCCGACCAGTGCATTCACAGCATAGGCAATCATAATCCCCACAATCAGGATCAGCGTGTTGCTGCTGAATCTGGCAGCAAGCAAAGCAATAATCAGGAGCACAGAAAAAGCACCGGCAAAAGCAGCAGCAACCACTGAAATATTCCCGGTTACCTGACTTACAGCTACCAGTGTTCCTCCCGGCAACGAAATAAACATCATTACCACGGCAACCCCAAGACTTGCTCCTGAGCTTACACCCAGTACTGACGGACCTGCCAGAGGATTCCTGAATAAAGTCTGCATCATCAGACCGCAAATGCCCAGGGCAGCACCAGTCAGTGCAGCTGTAACTGCCATTGGCAGACGGGTATGCAACACTATAGCTGACCAGGCCGGAATTTCAGGCTCTTTACCTGCAAGTATTTCGAAAATTGATTTTACAGGGATCAACACCGATCCCAGCAACATATTCAGCAAAAAAAACACTATGGTTAAAACAGCAAGCGTGCCCATGAGCCAGCTCCGGTTTTTGTTCAAAGCTAAATATGTTGTTGCAGGTTCCATCATTTTAAAAACTCATAATAAACCGGCTGATAACCTGGCATTAATTCAGGATGAAACATAAAAATATAATCAGATAGCAACACATGCGGTTCGAGCGGCCCCTTCTGAAAATAAGGTTTTTTGTATGTATTACAAAAGAAGACTTTTTTTGTTTTGAATGCTTTCAAACCAGCATAGCGGGCGTCTTCGGCAAGTAATTCCCCATAGGAAAAATCATCGGGTGAATACATTAGAAAGCGCCAATAATCAGCTTCAACCCCACGGTAATAAACTGTTTCGAAATCAAGTGTCAGGCTTCCCGTATCCGGATTGTCCAGCCAAAGGTATTTTGCTCCGGCATCGTGAAGCATCGTTGCTAAATAACTTTTACCTCCGGGAAGATTCCAGAATCCGCCATACTGCTTTCCTGAGAGGACAATGGGTCGCTCAGTTACTCGTGCAGCAACTGATTTTAAGCGGTTATAATCAGTTTTAATACTATCAAACAATGCAGAAGCTTCCTTTTCTTTGCCGAACAACAGACCAAAAAACCGAAGCCATTCGGCCCGACCCAGCGGATCATTCTCAAGGTAATCAGCTACAGGTATTACGGTCAGACCGGCTTTTCGAAGTGATTCATAATTCTGCCCCTCCTGTGCATTGGTTAAAACCACCCCGGGCATAAGATGAATAAGTTCCTCCAGCTTAAAATGATCTGCTATGCCAATTTCTTTGATGTTTCCCGCACTTACCAAATCAGAAAATCTGGCTGAAAACACATAATCCGCACTGGCAACGCCTACAATTTTATCCATTAGACCAAGGGCATCTGCAAAGGCAATATGTGTAGCCGATAAACAAACCATGCTTTTAACCGGCACGTGAATTATTTCAATATTCTCCGGCAGATCATGAGGAACAAATCCGTTCTGATCAACCAGACAAAAAGATTGATAAACACGCTGATCTTCAACAGTTAACAATTCCAGTAATCTGTATCCATCAGCTTTGGCAATACGAAAACCATGGGCTGATTCCGGGTTTACACCAGTCAGTCCGGCTTTCGTTTGCCGGTCACTGTTGCTGTCGCTGTGGCAGGCAGTCAGCAAAAAAAGATGAAATAAGCAGATCAAAACAAAAAGATGACCCATTCTCAACAACTTCATTTTACAATACATGTGAGCAAATTATTTATTCATAAAAACCTGCCGGATGAATGTCTGAGGGTTGATCAATCGAAGAGCTCCTCATCACGTTCAAGCAAGAGTATGGAGTGTTGAGGTACGATAAAATACTTTTCACCATGAAACATAATTTCCACGGCCCCTTTCTGCATAAAAATAGCCAGATCTCCTTCTTTGGCCTGCAGTGGAATATAACGGGTTTTCTCAACAGAGCGTTTCCACGACTCATCAGGATCATCAGACGATGCGGGGATGGGGTATCCGGGTCCGGTTTTTACAATATAACCGGTTTGAACTTCTTCTTTTTCTTTGTAACCAGGAGGCAGATACAAACCCCCACTGGTCTTGTTTGTGTGAATTTTCGGCTTGATAAGCACCCTGTCGCCCACCACAATTAATTTACTGATATCAGGTTCTGATGACATGTCAAATCATTTCAAAATTAAAAGGCAAAGATACAATTATGCTATTTTTGCAAACCTAATAATAACCTAACCATGCAAATTGTATTTTTAAAAAGAGGCAAACCAAAAGAGTTCAATTACAAACCGCGTTATTACGACGAAGAAAAAGAGAAAATGGAAAAGCGGCGCAAGCAGCTTGAGCAAAGTAATAAAGAAAGTACTACTGATGGTGAGCATCTGAGGTTGGAAATGGATCGCAGATGGCGCAAAATAGACCGGAGCAACCACAACAAAGCACGTGGAATCAATATTTTTATTTTTTTGATTATTGCTGCCATACTGATCTATTTCATCTTTTTTGTGTAATGCTTAAATTCCTGAAAATCATCCTACAGCATGTCGGATATCATTCATCTTTTACCTGATTCAGTTGCTAATCAGATTGCTGCCGGCGAGGTGATCCAGCGCCCTGCATCAGCCGTAAAAGAAATCCTTGAAAATGCCATTGACAGCGGTGCAAACATTATTGAACTGGTTATTAAAGATGCCGGAAAAACACTGATCCAGATCACCGACAATGGTTGCGGCATGTCAGAAACCGATGCCCGCCTCTCGTTTGAGCGTCATGCCACCTCAAAAATCAGTTCGGTGAACGATCTTTTTTCGATCCGTACCATGGGCTTCCGGGGTGAAGCACTTGCTTCAATATCCGCAATTGCTCAGGTTGAAATGAAAACCCGCAGGCTGGAACAGGAATTGGGAACCCACCTCGTAATTGAAGCTTCTGAAGTAAAAACCCAGGAATTTTGCCATTGTCCTGCAGGTACCACCCTGATGATCAAAAACCTCTTCTACAATGTACCTGCCCGAAGGAAATTCCTCAAATCCGACACCGCCGAAATGCGTAACATACTGGAAGAATTTCAGCGGATTGCACTGGCTCATCCCGAGCTGAGCTTCAATCTTTATAACGATCGGAAACTAATTCTTCAACTTAAGGAAAGCACCCTGAAACAACGAATTGTTAACATCTTCAGCCCGGGTTACAATCAAAGGCTCATCCCTGTTGACCAAAGTTTAAGTTTCATGAGCATCAGTGGGTTTATCGGAAAACCTGAATTTGCCCGAAAACAAAGAGGGGAACAGTATTTTTTTGTCAACCGCAGGTTTATCCGGCATCCTTATCTGAATCATGCTGTTGAAAGTGCTTTTGATGAATTGCTCCCCGAAAAATCCTATCCATCTTATTTCCTGTTTATCGAAACTGACCCGGCAGCCATAGATATCAACATTCACCCGACCAAAACCGAAGTAAAATTTGAAGATGAGAAGGCAGTATATTCGGTAGTCAGATCAGCAGTGAAAGCTGCACTGGGAAAATTCAGCATTACCCCCGCACTGGATTTTGAAGTTGAGCCGCTGTTTAACTTTCAGACACCTCCAAAAAACATCCCGATTAAGCCTCCCACCGCTAAAATTAATCCTGACTACAATCCTTTTGATACGCTCAGACAATCGTCCGGACAGCGACAGATCAGCAATCAAAGCAACTGGAAAAAACTCTATGAAAATAATGATTCCCGTCCGACTGCTTTCCCGGAGAGCGAAACTGAGACCCCGGAAAAATTAATTCAACATGATCAGGAAGCAAGTTCATCAGAAGGAATGTTCATGCAGTTGCACCGCAGGTTTATCATCACTCAGGTGAAATCAGGACTTATGGCAATTGACCAGCAAAAAGCCCATGAGCGTATCCTCTTCGAACGTTATCTCGACCTGCTTGCCAAAAGAGAACCACTGACACAACAGGAATTGTTTGGTATTCGCCTGTCTCTTTCACCAGCCGACGCCGAATTGCTTGGCGAAATCATGGAAGAACTTAATCTTTTGGGCTTTAACATCAAGCCTGACGCTTCAAAATCATTTCAGTTTATTGTGGAAGGAACCCCTGCCGGAATGAAAATTGTGGATGTGGCTGAAACCATTGACAAAATTATCGGACAGTATAAAAACAATCTAATAGAACTGGATATCGACAGGCGGGTGAATTTGGCAAGATCAATGGCTAAAAATCTCTCCATAAAATCCGGAAAAGCTCTTCAGCAGGCTGAAATGAAGATGCTAACCGAAGAGCTTTTCGCCTGTAAAATTCCTGAAGTCTCCATTGATGGTGATCCAATTGTTAAAATGATTAACATTGATGAAGTTTTTAAAAGAAAAACCAACGAATAAATTGAACAAAAGAGAATTTCATAAGTTAGATTAACAAATTAAATATTAATGAGTTACCAACATTATAGTCCACAAGGATTTTCATTATTACCACCAGTAGTAAAAAACCTGCTGATCCTGAACGGATTGTTTTTTCTTGCTACAATTGCCCTGCAACAGGCTTTTGCGTTTGACATAACTTCTTATCTGGGATTGCGGTATCCCGGTTCACAGGCATTTGCACCGTATCAGTTTATAACATACATGTTTCTTCACGGAGGTGTTTCGCACATTATTTTCAACATGTTTGCCCTGTGGATGTTTGGCTACATGCTTGAAAATATCTGGGGTTCGAAGCGTTTTCTGATTTATTATCTCATCACAGGGATAGGTGCAGCACTGGTTCATTATGCAGTGTTTTACTTTGAGATCAATCCAATGATAACCTACCTTAATGACATTATTGAAAATCCATCGGTACCAGCAATTATGGAGTTCAGATCTTCAATACAGGGAACGATCTCTCCCTACGCCGGAGAGTTGCACCTGAGCTACCTCGAATTTCTGAAGGTAACAAAATCGCTTGTTGTGCATCCCGACAGCCAGGCATTAATCGAAAGTGCCCGTGGTTTTATTATAGATTACAAACAATATATGCTCAACCGCCCCAATGTTATTGGTGCTTCAGGAGCTGTCTTCGGTATTCTTCTGGCGTTTGGGATGCTTTTCCCAAATGTTCTGCTTTATGTCTATTTCTTCTTTCCGATAAAAGCCAAATGGTTTGTTATTCTCTATGGGCTTCTTGAGCTCTACCTGGGTTTTACCCAATCGCAAAGTAATGTCGCCCATTTTGCCCATCTTGGCGGGATGATTTTTGGCTTTTTTCTTATCAAATACTGGAAACATAAACGGATTTACTGATCATGCATCCCTATCAAAATCCACTTGATGACATCAGGCATTTTTTCAGCCGGAAATCCATACTTCCGGGGCTTATCATCATTAATACCGGCATATTTATTATCGTTCAGCTTTTCAGGGTTTTTTTCTGGCTTTTTCAGGTAAAAAATCCTGAAATGGCTGGTGGTGAAGTTTCATGGATAAGTTACTATCTTTCGGTTCCGGCAAGCTTTGAGCAGCTTGTTCAGCGACCCTGGACAATTTTTACCTACATGTTTTTACACGAAGGTTTTTTTCATCTTTTGTTCAACATGATAGTGCTCTATTTTGGTGGCCGGATTTTTATGGAATACCTGGACAAACGTAAATTGCTGAGTGTTTACATTTTGGGAGGTCTCACAGGAGCTGTTTTTTACATTGCAGCATTCAATTTTTTCCCGGTGTTCAGCAGCAGTGTTCAATACTCCATTGCAATGGGGGCATCCGCTTCGGTACTGGCTATTCTTATTGCTGTGGCCACTTATGTTCCGGAATATTCCATCATCTTGTTCCTTTTCGGACGGATAAAGCTAAAGTATCTGGCATTGATCCTTGTTCTCATTGACCTTCTAAGCATACCCCAGGGAAATGCAGGCGGACATATCGCCCATCTCGGAGGTGCATTCTGGGGATTTTTATACATCTTTTTACTGAAAAAAGGCAGTGACCTGTCCGTTAGTTTTCATTGGATGAATTTTCAACGCCTGCACTGGCCAAAGCGCAGATCAAAAAAATCTGCCCCGCCATACACAGCTCGCCCTTTGTCAGATGAAGAATACAATGAACGCCGGCGCATCCATCAGGAACGCATTGACAGGATTCTGGAAAAAATTTCCCGTTCTGGTTACAGCAGCCTGACCAAAGAAGAAAAAGCACTGCTCTTCCAGTCGAGTCATAAAAACAATCGGCAATGACAAAAAGAAAGTCCAGCTTTTTAATTGTCGGGGTTAAAATGCTGTTGTTGCTTATTAACGCGCTTTTCATACTTCTCTTATTGCTTACCTACCTTGCTCCGCACATTTCACCAGAGCGATTTTTTCTACCGTCAATGCTCGGATTGTTTTACCCTGTATGGCTGATTATCAATATTTTGTTTGTGATTTTTTGGCTCATTCGACTGAAATACTACTTCATTTTTTCGCTCGCAGCTCTTCTTGCAGGCTGGAATGTACATGTTAAAAACATAGCTTTTAATTTCGGAACAAACGATGAGGTATCAACCCAAAACATAAAATTTATTTCCTACAATGTACGTCTGTTCGATCAGTTCAAATGGAGTGAAGGGCAGAATTATTTTACCCGCGATGCTATTTTCAGTTTTATCAATCGACAAAGCCCCGACATTATTAATTTTCAGGAGTTTTTTCATGGTAACAATTCCTATTTTCCGACAATAGGCCCTTTTTTACAATCCCAACGTACGACATACTACCATGTGGACTATGTGAAAATGGTGAATGATAAAAAGCATTACGGCCTGGCCACCTTCAGCCGGTTTCCAATCGTTGGCAAAGGAGCAGTAAAGTTCGACAATTCAACCTCCAATTCGGGGATATACAGCGACATCCTCATCAATAAGGACACCATAAGGGTTTTTAATTTTCACCTTGAATCTATCCGGTTGTCTAATGCTGATTATCAATACGTAACCGAGTTTATTGACCCTGGTTTTCATTCCACTTCGTCCACTTCGCAGGTTATTCTGGGGAAGTTTAAAAATGCTTTTACCAAAAGAGCCGAACAGGCCAGAATTGTAACAAGAGCTGTTCAACAGTCACCCTATCCGGTAATTATTTCTGGTGATTTTAACGACACTCCTGTTTCCTATGTTTATCAGCAAATATCATCAGGGCTGCATGATGCTTTTCTTGAAGCCGGACTGGGATTTGGTTCAACCTATGCCGGACGTCTGCCTTTTATTCGTATAGATTATGTTTTACACAGCAGTGCAATAGAAGCCGAAGCCTTCGAAAGACATAAAGTGTTTTATTCCGATCATTTTCCCGTTACAAGCTACTTCAGGCTGAAACCTAAGACGGATGAGCTGAGGAGGTAATGATTTCGATTTAGAAAAAGAAAAATGACCCAAGCGGATTAAAGCTCTAAATGAGTAAAATTTTGCAGCAAAGCATCAACTTTTTGCGCATAATCCGCCTTATAAGGAATGCCTTTTTCCACATTTTCGTTTATCGCAGATGCATCGCCTGTTTCAATGAACTTTTTCATTCCCTGCTGATTCACCCAGTAATACAATCCCCAATTTTGTAAATTCCATTCTTCGGAGTATGAATTTATTTCATAATCAACATAGTAAAGTCTTTTGCAACAAACTACAAAATTGGTTGGGAAATAATCGAGATTAAAGCCAAATTCTTTAGCCCTTTGGGACATAAAAACAAGCTGTTGAAAATGATTGTCCGTAATTTTGCCGGCAGCAATGAGTTGTGAAGCATTTCTTCCGTGAATGTATTCTTTGAAAATCCACTTTTTACCTTCATCATAACCGAGCATTTCAGGAATTGGAATCTGCATTTTGAAAAGAAAGGCATAAGCAGCGAGCTCAGTTTTAAATTTATCAGTAAACGCATAGAAAGAAGACGGCTCATCATGGATCTGCTTCAAAACAACTTTTTCGATACCATTTTCGCAAAGCCACGAAAAAGCAGATTTCCCTTTTCCCAACAGCTTTTTGATCCTGAACCGGGTATTACTGAAAGGCACTGTTGCACCGGGGCTTAATGGTTCCATTATTTAACGTGTGGACTTTTTTCGTTGACAAAAAACCACAAAAATGCAGAAACAGCAAGTGATATACCACTGATAAGGTAAACCATACCCTTGTCACCGGCATTCTGAATGACACTTCCAAGCACAAAACTTGACACCAATTGTGGTAATACGACTGAAAGGTTGAAAATTCCCATAAAAAAACCCATGCGTTTTTTATTTACTTTTTCGGTCATGATAGCAAAAGGAAGACTGACCACGGCTGCCCAGCCAATGCTCAGAAGTATGAAAAAAGCGTACATCATCACGGTATTTTTTACAAAGATGAAGATCAGGAAATAACCCAATGACATCGAAGCTACCGATAGCAGGTGTGTTTTTACTTTTCCGATCTTTTTTGACAGAGGTTCCAGAAGAAAAATCGGGAAAATTGCTCCTGCTCCATTCAGGATAAAAAACGACCAGCCGATGATACTTCCTAGCAAATCGGGGTCATTGGCCTCGAATCGCTGTTCAAGAAATGCAAAGGAATAAATAAACATGGTCTGGATGCCCACCCAGGAGAAAGAATGGGCAAAATAAATTTTAAAAAGCTGATTCCAGTCTGTTTTTGTAGCTTTCACCTCATCGCTTTCGACTTCTTCAGGTTCATGAGGTTCGGTGATAAAAAGCATCGGGATTACTGAAAACAAAAAAACTACTGCTGTTCCAATATAGATCAGGGTAAAGTTTCCGAGGAGTGCACTGATGAGATAAGCACCGGCACCAAAAAAATTCGAAATTGCCTGCATCCAGGTATAACCTTTGGTCCTTGGCTCCCCTTCGGGAGTTACATCTGCAATGATCGAACGGGTTGGATTAAAACTGATATTGATGGCCAGGTCGAGGGTCAGTGCAACTGTTATTGCCACTGCCATAATGCTTCCAATGCCCAGTGTTTCATCGATCAGTCCGATGTATGGCAAAGCAAGTATGGAAAGTGCAGCAAGTAATCCTCCGATAAAAATGAATGGTCTTCGACGTCCGCCCCAAAACCAAACTCCGTCACTTATCCACCCAATAATGGGTTGCCCCAGTATTCCTGCTATTGGTCCGGCAGCCCAAACAATCCCGATTTCATGAATATCAAGACCATATCTGGTACGCAAAATCCAACTCAGAACAGCTATCTGAATAGATAAACCAAAACCCATCGCAGTGGCTGGTAAGCCCAGCACTACATAGAAAGCACCGGTTAATTTTTTTTGAAAGGGTAACATTTGTTTATGAATTTGAGTTTTTTACCAAAAAATCTGATTGTTATAATCTGACAAATTTAACTGTTCCGTTCTTAATCGTTTTCAGCAGATAAACGCCTTTTTTCAATCCGCTGACATCAATCCTGATTCCTGTTCCGGCCGGTGCCATCAATTCTCCACCCAAACTACAAACTTTGTAATCAGACACTTCAGATAAATAAATAAAATCATCAGTTACAGGATTTGGAAAAACGTTTAATTGTTGGTTATTACCGGGCATTTCATTAACCGTGGAGAAACTATTTGAAGTACCTGGAGTGGGGTCAGTAAAATACACCCAGTTATTACTTCCATCAGGACTGCGACCTAATGAAATGTCGGTTTGCTGAGAACTAAAAGAATAAACATCCAAACCCATAAATCCTGAAGCTTCGTTACTATAAATGCCTACAGATTCTCCATCAGCCGACAACTTAAAATCAGCATGAAAAGGCCCCTGCTCAGGTTCTTCGTCAGCCCAGACCAGAACAAATTCACCCGGAAACAGCGTGTAATCCGGCAAAGACCATTTGTCAGGAATCTCCGGATTGTCGCTAAAGAACATACCACCAAGCCAAACAGGTTGTGCTCCCCCGTTAAATAATTCAATCCAGTCTTCATATTCACCTTTGGCATCGAAGTTAATTGTTGAATTTGAAGCCATTATCTCATTGATATACAATCCCGATGAATAGGGTGGCGGAAAATAGCACTCAACTGACCCGCACGGATAAAACAATGTATTTCCCGATCCATCCTGAATCTGAATATGGTATTTAAGTGTTGTTTCTTCTGCCACACCATTAAGTACAGCATCATAAAATCCTTCTTCCTCAGGCTCCATGAGTAAAGTCAGAAATCCTTCATTGTTGAAACGATAGCGCAGCCAGACAGTTAAACCAGGCTCGTCATCCTGCACTTTCACGCTGAAATTCACTGGATTCCCGATACCGGTATGTTGAAGACTCAAATAATTTGCTACCGGATAAATCGGATTAAGTATCATTTGGTTTTCCAACGAGCCCAGACGTGCAAGAAGGTAAGGCTTTATCCCATACTTCACATGCGCACCCCAGTCCGATTCAAAAGCGTCCAAAAAGTCATCCGGAGAAAAACCATAGTCAAGCGGATAGTAAGGATCATCAGGAATGAAAGGATAAATTCTGTCTCTGATCCCGTCCAGATAATTGAAATAGTCAGACTGATCCAGAAATTCCGAACTGATTTGACTGAGATAAAAAGTATAGAGATCGCGATAGCGCTGTACCTGCATCAGGCGATTGTACAAAGGCCGTTTTTCAGACTGCTGATTTGAAGGTGACCACTGATAAATGTTGCGGGTAGTCCAATCGATGTCAAACCAGTCGATTCCAAAAGTATTATCCACATCATACGGGATATATTCAAAACGATCTGACAGGGGATTTTTATAAAGGTAAAAATTATTCTTGTTGTAAACATACCCGTCCCAATTGGCAGTAATAACGTCCAAAGCTAAAATTTTCAAATAATCCTGAACATTGAAGACTTTTTCGAGTTCACAGGCCAGCGTTGAAACAGGTGTGTTATTCAGAACACTGATGAAGTGAGCTATATCGCTGTAATCATCATAAGCTTTGTTGGTTTTCAGATCGTAAACCCTGCGTTCACCTGACTGCATTTTATAAGCATCCGGATTATTTCCGACATATTTCAGGTCGGCAGGATAAAGACATTTGTAAAGATTTCCGTATTGTGTTCCAAACCTTGATTCGGCAAATTCCTCATCAATATGTTCCACATTCAGGTAAAGCCCGTAATAGTTATTATTGATAAAAATTCTGACGTGATTTGAACGTGGTGCAGCAATTTCAAGAGAACGACATAAATCCCAGAACAATTTTGCTCTGGTCACTGACGGATCATTGTGCTCCCCGTTGAGGTTCATTTTTTCCAGACCGTGATATTTGCGCCCTTTTTGGTAAGTATTAAAAGAAACTTTAAATGATTTTTTTGCAGATTGTCTGGAAGTATTTCCTCGCAGGCGAAATCCAATTTCTTCGATGGTATCGTTCACAAAACCGTTATCAAAAATGAAATCAGCCCGCCATTCAATATTGCTTTCCACATTGTTGTAAATCCATTCAAGCGTGTCAGGATGGATGAAAATATCAATCCTCGGTACCACGTCTTCACGGAAGACCTCACCGTTGTCGGGAATTACAGGTTGCGAAAAAGAGGAAAGTGAAAAACCGGCAATGAGCCAGATAAAAGCAACCAGGAAAAAAAATCGGGATGCGTATCGGATAATAGTTTTGATGATTGATAGATTTGTTATGATTGAAAAATGCTTCATCCGGGGTTTGTATTAGCATATTACATGAGAATTATCTCAATTCAAGCACCAGCCCTTTACGGGCAGGTACGATCAAATGGTTTAAATCAAAAATCTGATTGTCCAGAATATTTTTTCCTGTGGTAAATTTACCGGTCATTTCTTTAAATCTTTCATTGTCAATAACCTGATCATGATCATTATTATTGAGCACTATCATCACAGTTTCTGATTCGTTGTACCTGAAATAAACATACAGATTATTCACCGGGATAAAATGCATAAGATGACCGAAGTGAATAACCGGTTTGTTTTTTCTCCATTTAAGCAGTGTTGTAATATGATCGAAAACTTTATTTTCCTCAGGGGTTCGTTCTTTTGGATCAAATGCATTGCGCTGATCTTCATCCCACCCTCCCGGAAAGTCTTTTCTCATTTTTCCATGGCCGTGATTTTCATCACCCGACATGATGATTTCAGTTCCATAGTATAGCTGAGGGATTCCACGGGTTGTCAGTAAAAAAGTCATAGCAAGCATCTGGCTGCTGACCTGCTCGTTTACTTTACTGAAAATGCGGCTTCCATCATGGTTGTCAGCAAAGATTACAATATTCTCAGTAGCCGGGTACACAAAATCCCGGGACAACAATTCATAAAATCTTGCCAGGCCATTGTTCCATTGCTGATTTTCGTTGAAAGCAAACCTGAATGCTTCGTACATGGGAAAGTCAAAAACATGTGTAAGATTCGATTCATATCCTGTTTCCAGTTTGTCGCCAGTCTGCCACACAGCAACCTGCGAAGGTGTAGTAAGCCATGCTTCGCCAACAATGGAAAAATCCGGATATTCGAGCATTACCCTTCTTGCCCATTCAGCCATTCCTTCTTTGAAAGGATAGGGATAAGTATCCATTCGTATGCCGCTCAAACCTGCGTGTTCTATCCACCAGATGCTGTTCTGGATCAGGTAGTTCATCAGATAAGGATTGTTCTGATTCAGATCTGGCATATTACTGTCAAACCATCCTGTTTGAAACAAATTGCGGTCGTAATCAGATGCATAAGGATCAAACACCGTACTTGCTCTGAAGTTCGATCTGGTCAACTTATCAAACTGGTTGAGCCAGTCTTTTGACGGAAGGTCATTCATCCACCAGTGTCCACTGCCGCAATGGTTAAAAATCATATCCATAATGACCTTTAGTCCTTTTTCATGCATCATCTTATTCAGTTCAAGGAATTCTTCCATTGTTCCAAAGCGAGGGTCAATTCTGTAAAAATCGCTGATTGCATAACCATGATAGCTGTATGCTGCCTGATTGTTTTCGAGCAATGGATTTATCCAAACAGCAGTAACACCCAAGTCAGCAATGTAATCCAGGTGGTTGATTATTCCTTTGATGTCTCCTCCATGTCTTCCATCCGGATTGGTTCGGTCAGCTTTTTCAATCATTTCAGGATGATTATCATTGGCTGGATCCCCATTGGCAAAACGATCAGGCAGAATAAGATAAATCACATCAGTTTGTCCAAAACCTTCTCTGTTTTCTGAATCCGGTTTCCGCTGCTTCAACTCAAAATTGTAGCTTGCAACCAGGGTATTTCCTTTCATGAAGTTGATCGGATAGCTGCCCGTTAAAGCATTTTCCTCTATCAACAAATCTATAAAAATGTAATTCGGGCTTTCCAGTTTCGAAAAGCTACTGACTTTAAGTCCCTCTTTTTCAATTACAGGTAGTGTAAATGCGACATTTTCACCATGTACAAGAAGTTGTAAATGATTGTTTTTCATTCCTTTCCACCAGAACGGTGGTTCTACCCTATCGAGGGCAATTTGCTGAGCGACAACGTGAAAATTAAAAATTACAGGAAATGCGAGTATCAGCGCAACATATCGTAAAAAGGGCGTAATGTACTTCATGCAGTTGAATCGTTAAACACCTTAATTAACTGTAAAAAACAGATTTTGTTTAAAAAAACAGCTGTGGCTGAATTATAATTTGCTGTTGATTTCGACAAATAATTCTTTTAAGGGAATGTTCCCTGTGGCTGAAGTTCTCAACTGCCCCATAATCCAATCAGCAGCAGCTTTTTTTTCGGTTGATTTTTTTATTCTTTCAAATTTTTCAATGAGAAAAGGAATTTTGTTCAGTATGTCTGTCCGGTCATGACGCTTGAATTTAATGGTAGTGAGCACCGATTCAAACTCCATAACAGGATGTTCGAAAATGACAGGCAACATCTGATCAATAATTTCCGGTGCCAGATTTTCATCCCTGACAAATCTGAAAAGGTCAAAAATGACATTATAATCAAAGTTAACTGGAGCAACATGATGGCCTTCAACAAATTTAAGGCGATGCCCAAAAAATGAACCTACAAATTTCGGGTCATAATCCAGCTCCGAAATGATTCGCTCAATGAGAGGAAAAAGGTTCTTTTTGAAGATAAACGTATAGGTATCCTCCGGAATGTCCCAATCGCGCATCTTATGATAACGTTCAGTCACTTCCTCGGGCAGGCGTTTTCTGATGTCTTCAATATAATTGTCTTCGAGCGGAATAGGTGCAGAATCGGTATCCGGATACATGCGGTCAGCTCCCGGCAGAACCCTTTCAAAAATGGTAGTTCCATCTTCGAAGGATTTTCGGGTTTCGTTTGGAACTCCGGTAAAAGCCATCTTACAGCGTTCTTCGATGGTTTCGAGGGCCGTTTTCATATCCTCCTCAGGTCCCCAGATAATCAACTGGGCATCTTCAGCACCGGCACCAAGAACAATCCTGACTTTTTCCATATCATCTTTTGTAATTGCCGGCTCCAACTCTTCCGAGTGAATCAGATTGGGTTTGTCCAGACAGGCAATCACTTTCAGTCTGTCGCTGATTTCATCCGCAAACATTTTCCCCGGTTGGGTGAAATGCGAAAGTATTCCTCTGAAACCCGGCAGGTTGACAGCCACTATATTGTGGTGGGCTTTTTTTGCTGCAATCAGCGGGGCATACGTGAAATTGAAAGAATGGAAACGAAGGTACTCGTGAGAAATATTCCATTTTTCAGTTTCCGGAATTTTCTTTTGAAGTTCACTCCTTACAGCAAGCAGTGCCCACTGCCGAAAACATTCATTATGGGTTAATTCAGGTATCCATCTTGTATGCGAAACTCCTTTAATCTCAACCCTCGAACCTCCCCTGCAACTAACATTCACATCTTCGCGGCCAGCTCCTATGCCGGTTCTGACCTTCCCGGTGCTTCGGTTTAAAAACCGGATATAATCACAGGCTTCTTTTACTTCATCGGGATTGATACATTCAGGATAAGTTACTGTTTCGATCAGCGGCATGCCAAGGCGATCGGTTTTGTAAGTGCGCACGTGACCAATATCTGAAATCTCCCGGCAGGCATCCTCTTCAATGCTCAGTTGTATCAGCCTGATGGTTTTATGTCGGAGTGGAATAGCCCCCTCAACACCAATAATTGCAGTCCGCTGAAATCCGGTCGGAATGCTCCCGTCAAGGTATTGTTTACGTGTAATGTGCACTTCACCGACGATATTCAGTTTCGACAGCAGTGAAATCTCGATGGCAATCTCCAGCGCTTCACGATTAAGCGGGAAAGGTGGCGTATCGTCAACTTCGTAAGTACATGTTGTTTCATTTTTTACACGATAGATGATCTCTTTACGGGTTTTAAATTCCATCAGTGCTGTTCCGTCGTATTCACCCAGCTCACTCAGTGTCGGACGCATATGACGTATCAATTCGGCATCATAATCATCATCGTCGTGATACAATCCCGCCGGACAATTACAAAAGAGTTTCCGGCTGGTAAGCAGTTGCTGGTGAACTTCAAGCCCTGACATGAAGCCAATCCGGTCGTAGTCTTTCTGTGTGGCATCTTTACGCGGTACGTAACCAATCTTCTTTTTCGAAGCTTCGTAGTTTTTCCGAGGATCAAATTTTTTTGTCATATTTCAAGATAGCTCAATTTTTTCGGGCTTCAAATGTAAATATAATTCGAAAACCAATACTGAAACATGATTTTTCGTCGAAGTACCGGACGGTTTTTTATATTTTTATCAAAATTTTTAATTCCCTTCATTTGATGATAAAAAGTAAACAAACCAAAATTATCTTATCTCTCACAATATTGATCCTGCTTGCTTTTAGCATAATAATCCTGCATTTTTTCCCAGGCAATTACACCAAATATCAGAGAGAAATTAAGAGAGCTGACAAATTGCTCGAAAACCTGCAACTGGAAGAAGCAAAAATCCATTACCATAATGCCCTTAGCTACCTGACTGATGCTTCACATCCCCAAAATCAGATTCACCGGATAGACAGCATTTTGCTTTCCCGGCATATGGAAACACTTTTTACTTCTGAGCTTCAGACTGCTGATAGTTTTTTCATAGCCGGAGCCTATGAACAAGCCAGGATTCATTATACCAAAGCCGGTGAGGTTGCACCCCATCACTCTGCACCCATTGTTAAACTTGAGGAAATAGAAGCAATTATGAACAATCAGGATGAAAAACAGAAGCATCTGGAAAAACCGTTTCATATTGTTGTAGGAGTATTCGAAAATGCTAAAAACCTGGAACAAACGAAAAAAATGATCATCCAAAAAGGTGGTCAGCCGCTGGTTATTTACCGTAAAAAATTAAATTTGCAGGCAATAACTTACAATTCTTACTCTACACTGCAGGAAGCTTACAATAATTTAGCCCAAATCAAAAAACTGGTTACACCTGATGCCTGGATTCTTTACCATTCTGAAAAACAATAATTTAATTCTGACAGAATTTTTGAAAATGAAAAAAATCTTATGTTTGAAGCTGACCAAGATTAATAATTCTTTCAAATAAAAATGAAACAAGACACCAAATACAAAATGATGATCCTGCTTTCGGTCGTTAATACAGCTGCCATTGTTTTTCTTACCATTGCTTACCTGCATAAGGATAATACACAACCTGAAAATACAATCACTTTACCTGAGCAAACCAGGTCCGGAAACATACCGGTCAAAAATGTCAACCAAAATGAAGCCTCAATTAACCCGGACACCCTGACCAGCGAAATGCAGTCCCAATCTGAACAATCAATAATTAATGCTGACAATCCTGATATTACTTATATCAGAACTCTCATGACTGCTGACAGTTTGTACCGTGCAGGCAATTACACTGAAGCACGAAAAATGTATCTTGAAGCTTACCATTCCAATTATGCTTACACTTACCCGATGGATAAAATCAGGTTGATTGATACTATTCTTGCTTTTCAAAAAAGAGAGACAGATTACCAGCATTCAACATTACCCGAAACTTTAATCCAATCAATCCACGATGATGAATGAAACCATGTTGTTCCCGTATCCAACCCATTGATGTGTTAAGGTAAATTTCCGGAAAGTGACAAAATTCAATATTTGACAATTCTACATGTGCAGCTTTTAAATAAGAAATAATTTCCCGTAACATTGCTTAAAATACCTGACAACTGACCTCTTCAGAAACAATACTTCCGAAGTCTGAAACATGAAAAAGTAATGAAATAATTATCAGAAGATACCTATCAAATGCAAATTCTGTCGTTATTCAGTTTTAACCGGATTCCGAAAATGATTAAAAAAAAGCTACTAACCATTCTAATCCTGTTTGTTCCGGCGCTTTTCCCACTGCATACAGCCGCTCAGAATAAAACAACCATTCAATTGGTTAGTGCAAAAAAAATGGTCAGAAATGAAATTTTTGGTGAAGAGCAAAATATTTTTACCGGGAAAGTAGTATTCGAGCACGACAGTGTTCTGTTATACTGCGACAGCGCTGTTTTTCAGGCAAAATCCAACCGGCTGAATGCCTTTAAAAATGTCCACATTTACGTTAGCGACACGCTAAACCTTTATGGGGAAAAACTGGATTATGACGGCAATACACGAATTGCTAATTTTACCGATAGCGTCAGCCTGGTTGACAACGACGCCACTTTGGTCACCAATTGGCTGATCTACAACCGGAACACCGAAATAGCCTATTATAACGCAAACGGAAAAATATTCAGTGACACCAATGTTCTTACCAGCAGACAAGGTTATTATTATACGCAAACAAAAATGCTCTATTTCAACAAAGAAGTTGTGCTGTCCAACCCGACTTACACATTGAAATCAGATACCCTGGTTTATGATACCTTCAGCGAAATAGCCTATATTGCAGGACCAACCGAAATTTCAGGTAACAATATTTTCATTTATACTGAAGACGGATGGTATGACACCAGAACCGGAAAAACAAAACTTGTAAGAAACCCACTGATTGTTCGCCTGGAGCAAACTATGAAAGGTGACAGTATCTTTTATGATGAAACATCAAATGCAGGCGACATTTACGGCAATGCGTTTATTCGCGACACTGTCCAAAATATCATTGTCCGGGGAGATTATGTAAAATACCGGCCAAAAGAAGGATTTGCCTTTGCTGTAGAGCGCCCCTGGGCAATATTTATTGATAAAAGTGACAGCCTTTTCATTCATGCTGATACCCTTCATATGGTTTTCGACAGCACGGAACAGGCCAGGGATTTAATGGCTTACCACAAATGCAAGTTTTTCAGGGAAGACCTGCAGGGCAAATGTGATTCGCTTCATTACAAATTTTCTGACTCTACAATTACGATGAAAGTTCAACCAGCCGTCTGGTCAAAGGACAATCAAATTACCGGTGAAACCCTTAAGCTTTTCAGATCAAATGAAGCCATCGATTCGATGTATATCACCAACACAGCTTTCATCATATCTGCTGACAAATTTGATGAATCCGCTTTTAATCAGATTAAAGGAAAGAATATGATCGCCTATTTTACCGGAAATGAATTGTATAAAATCAATGTCTTTGGCAACAGCGAAACAATCTACTATGTGAGAGAAGAAAACGGTGATCTGGTAGGTATCAACAAAGCTGTTGCTTCACATATGGAAATCAGAATCAACAACCGGGAGGTTACCGACATCTTTTATTTTGACAAACCTGACGCCATACTTCATCCTGAAGGAGATATTCCGCCTGAAGAATTAAAATTACGGGATTTTTACTGGATTGAAAACAACCGGCCAAAAAACAAAAATGATATTTTTATCTGGTCAGAAGATAAACCATTGTTAAACAGATAAATTCATTGCAAAGTTTAACAAAGGCAGATGAGTTAGTAAACCAGGCGGGAGAAAAAAAAGAATTTTCAGTTCAGGATTTAGCAGGAAACGATTACTGTACTTTTCTGCTCATTAAGATAACTGATAAAAATTTGTTTGAAGGGATAAAAATTCTCAACAACATCAGACTGAAATGTACATTCAGCAAGTTTTTCAACAGCTTCTTCAATATGCGCCGGAAGTGATTTTCCCGTTAAAAAGCTGATAGTCTGTAAAAAATGAATTAATACCAAAATCCGCTCTGCATTTAATTCCTGAACATTGATAAGATTAAACGATTTTCCGATTAAGGCAGGCACAAAGCACTCCAGGCGGAGATAGGATAAAATACAGGCCAGCTTTTTCTGGGTCATTGGAAAATGATCGTTGTTTATCGAAAGATAAAGTATATTGAAAAAATCCGGTTTCAGGGTGTGTTTTAGTTCAATCCATTTATGTTTTATTGATTGGCAGGCTGACATAAAATGCGTTCCATGACCCTCAGGGATGATTTTGTCGAAAGTCAAAATATCAACAGGCTCAACACCATTTTTTATCAGATAAGAACGAACGTAGGATTTTAAAGCCTTATCATGCAAATTATAATACTTCTCGGTAAGAACGGCTGATTTCAGTATCTCTTCACAAAAAGGGAACGGATTTTCATGCAATTTTTCATAAAAATAGTATCCAAAATTTGTGGATTTATTCATGTGAGAAATCATAAAAAGCAACCGGATAATATCGGTGTAATGTTGACTGGTAAGCTGACTGGGTGCATTGAAAAGAGGCTCAAGCATAGACCTGATTTCTTCTTCGAGAAATTCCTGGTTGTAGGTAGTCCTGTAAACCAACTCTTCAAATTTATCAAGCGTCACTGTTGTCATCGGTTATTATTCAGGTATGAAATTGGAAAAATGATCAACTTTTCTGCCATATTTTAAATAGCAGGAAATGACTGGTTGTAAACCTTTTGAATAATCAAATAAAATATGGTTATAAAATTGACTATCAATTACATAAATTAAGATAAAAAAAGCAATCCATTCGCCGGGTTGTTGATCAGAAACTATAAAAATCCATTCGATTTTTCCATTTTGGGAATTTTTATTCCAAAAATGAAACAAAAACTCACCTCAAAAAATCATAAAATCTGACTATTTTTGCTTTTCTAATAATTTTCTTAATTCATAAAATTTCAGATTATTCATAACAAACGCGTAAACTCATCTATAA
>RZYY01000137.1 GCA_009930115.1 Sphingobacteriia bacterium
GATACGCGGATTAGCTATGCTAAATGGGATATAAGCAGCTTTGCGCCCTACAAGATCGAACTGATATTGATCTTCAACGACAACCGGACATACTTTCTCACAGGCTTCGCAACCCGTACATTCATCTTCTTTCACATAGCGGGGCTTTTTATGAATATTAGCTGTGAAGCGGTTATCCGATTGTTTAGTAATATCTTTTACTTCGCTGTAAGTATAAATTTTAATATTTGGGTGTCGCGCTGTTTCTGACACTTTCGGAGTGGTTATACAGGCAGCGCAGTCGAGAGTAGGAAAAACTTTGCTCAGATGAATCATCTTTCCGCCAAGCGAAAGGTCTTTTTCTATCAACACCACACTAAATCCCATATTGGCAAGGTTTAATGCATCCTCTTCTCCTGCAATGCCTCCTCCGATGACAAGTGCATCATAATGGTTTTTTGTCACAGTAATATCTGACATTTGATTAAATTTCAAAGGTTAATGTTAGCTTTTCGAGAGTTCTTCCACAAAATTATTCATGTGTTTCACGAAAGGCTCGGCACATACTGAGCATATAGCTGCCATTTTTAATCTGGCAGGATTCAATCCTCTTTCTTTCATAAGGATGTGCGTTTGTGCAATCAAAGCTGATGTCTTTTCTGTACATGTTTCGCTGAAAGGGCAATCGCTGCCATCGGCGGCAATAAAGACTCCGTGGTAGCCTTTGTCGAAAGCGCGTAATATCCATTTTGGTTTGACTGCACTGGAACAAGGCACAGTAATTACATATACCGTTGGCGGATAGTGTAATTTGAGAAGCCCCGCCAAATCAATGGCGGGGTCTGAAATTTTCTCTGTAGAGAATACCAAGACTTTTGGTAAAGTCTTTTTTGTTGTCTCTGACATGATGAATTAGTTTTTCCTCAAATACATTTTGTAGTATCCATTTTCTTCGATATCACCAAGATAGTCATATCCTTTTTTTTCGGCCCATTTGGGAATATCTCTTTTTGTTCCCTCATCTGCCGACAACACTTCCATAATTTCACCTTCTTCAATTTCACCAATTGCTTTTTTTGCAGCCAATAGTGGTCCTGGACATGCAGTACCCCTTGCATCAACTGATTTTGCAATTTCCAAAGCTTTTAATTCTTCTTTTGTCATTGTTATATCTCCTTATTTTTATTAATAATACTATTTAGACTAAAAAATGAACATCTGCGCTTTTTACAGCGTCAATGTATTCACCAATACCGATGATACCATCAACCATCTCAATAAAATTTTCGTTGTTGGTACCACCCCAAATACGACCGGCAAGACTACAGACATAAACTTTAACACTGGTCATTTCTCTGGCCATTATGAAATACTCCATCCATGACGGGCTGCCGGCTTCCTTGAGTTTTTGCATACACATGTCGAACCTTTCGTTATCTTCACTGAGGTAAAGTTTACCTTCTTCATTCCCTTTTACAAACCATTGGGCTGCTTTCAGATGCACATACACCTCCACTTCCATGTCATCAGCGGCAGCACCGCTGAGGAGAACACCTGCAAAGGTGAGTTTGTCGTAACCTCCCGAAAACAAGCCGATTACCATTTTTGACATAATTTGTTTGTTTTAAATGATTATAAATGAATGTCTAATCACCACAACCACCTGAAGAAGCCTTTTTTGCCGGAGCTGTAGCAACAACTCCACTTCCTTCTTCAATCTGGTCGGGGAATGTTTTTTTCCATTGGTCAAGTCCGCCTTCAAGTACAAATACTTGATGAAACTTAAGCAACTTTAGATTATCCGCTGACAAAACAGACCTGTTTTGCTGATTACTGCATAGGCAGATTGTTTCGCGGCGGTTGGTCAGTTGACTTGAAAATTCAAGCAATCCACGCGGAACATTAACCGCTCCCGGAATATGGCCGAGAGTGAATTCATCAGGTTCGCGTACATCTACAATCCTTAGACCAGGAGTCTTATCTTCAATCATTTTGCCCAGCGACTCTGCCGTAATCAGATTAATTACAGCACTTTCTGCTTCTATCATTTTTTCGGTTGAACCATAAATTGTTGTATCTACTCTTCCGCAATTACTGAAAAGCAATGGCAGCGCAAGCAGATAAAAGATTTTTTTTAGATTATTCATGATAATCCTGATTTGAATTAGTGATTATTTAGTCTTGTATTCATTCCAACCACCTTCATAAATCTTCATGTTTTTATACCCCAAGGCTTTCATCGCCAGATATACAGTTCCGGTACGTGCACTTGAAGCACAATAAAGAATGATTTCTTTGTCTTTGGTAATGTTGTGATTGGCCAAAACTTTTTCAATTTCTGCTTTTTCTTTCAGTGTCGAAGTATCTTCATTGAAGAACAGCTTGTTTTCCATATTAATCGCTCCGGGTATGTGGCCAGCTTCGTATTCTTTAGGTGACTGCACATCCACTATGATTGTGCCTGGTTTGTCAAGTTTACCTTTCACGCAGTTGTAATCACAGAATAATGCAGTTTTCACTTTTGGTGTAACGGTTAATGCAGGTCGTGTTGACGGAGTTTTAGTAACCGGGCCTCGCGCAGCACGCCAACCGGTCATGTGACCATCGAGCACTTTCACGTTTGGATATCCGAGATAATCCAGAATCCAATACATGTAAGTTGCATAAACATATTTCCCGTTGTCATAAATAATGATATTTTTTGAAGGATCAACGCCATGATTACCAAGAATTTTTGCCATTTCAGCAGAACCTTTTAGCAGTCCTTCAATAGGACCTTCCTGATAGAGTGATTTCATTTCGACGTTAATGGCATTTTTAATATGAACCTTGGCATAATCTTCAGCTTTGCGTGTTGAAATAATTATGGTGTTTTCATCATCAACCAGTTTAACAGCTTCTTTGGCTGAAATAATATCAAACTGAGCCCAGGCGCCGGTTGATAAAACAACCAGCAGAAATAAACCTAAAATTCTGTTTATACTTTTCATTATTATCTGATGTTAATGGTTAGAATTTAGCCTGAATTTGAATTACAAAGCGGTTGTTGTCTAAATCTGTAGGATCTTCAACCCTGTGTATGTAGTTAGCTTGTAACCTGGTCCAGTCGTTGAGGTAATAATTAACCCCAAAAGTCAGGTTAGTTTCTTTGTAATCCTGCGCATTTCCTGAATCGAAGTAATCAAATTTGAAAACGGGTTCAACATCCCATTTTGTTTTGTAGGCCAATGCAGCCCAGGCACCACTTCTTTTGTCGCCAAGAGTGATGAGCTCGCCACTGCATCCACCACCAAGATCACGGTTGTAATCACCTTCATCCATAATATATTCACCCATCAGGGTGAAATTTTCATAATTGGCTTTTGCTTCAAAACCAAAGGTAGTTCTGGAATCCTCATCATTGTTGTATGAAGGATAACCATAACGGAAGCTCCCACCTATATGAATATTTTCAACAGGGCGGAAAAGCAATCTCCCAACCAGGTCTTTCTTTTTGTTTTTGTCGAAAGTTCCCAGTCCGCTTCCATTCATGATACCCAGCTGATATTGTAACTTCGTTTTTTGATCTCCACCCATAAAAACCAGACCCAGGTCCCTGAACGGAGAAACCAACTGCGTTGAAACTGTGGATCGATAAACGGTAATTAAACCATTGCATGGTGTGTTCACTTCAAGTCCCATAGGGCTTTTAAAGGAGCCCAATGAGACGCGGGCCCATTTGAAACGATTGTAGGTTACAAAAGCATCCAGCAGATATGGATTTGGTGAAATGAAAGGGCTGTATTCAACTACCACATAGTAGGCAAAATCGTAAGGGATCATTCCCTGAACACCAATTCTTGCTCTTTCAAACGTAAAACTGGTATGTGCTTCATCTTCAAATCTGGTTTCGAATTGAGACTGTAAAAATCCAAAAACCTGAACACCTTCATCAGAGGGTGCATCGCCACATCCTTGTGCTTTAATCAGATTATTTCCTGCAAAAAGTAAAAGTGCTAAAACCGCTGCAAATATCTTTTTCATGCTTAAAATGTTTTTGAAAATAAATTATTCAGTAACATAATCCAGATTCTTGGGAACGGTATCACCCCATTTATTGGCTGTCCAGGCAGAATTGGAATGATAAAGTTTATTCATGCCAAAAAGCATGCTGTAAGCATCATAGCCAAGCACCCTCATATAGGCTGTAATGGCTGCCGAGGTTTGTCCGGTATAGCAGTAAGTAACTACTTTTTTCGCTGCATCGTTGTAATTAATCTGGCCTTCTCCAATCAGCATTGGTTGTATTCTGTATGCGCCGTCAATATGGCCAAAACCAATGTAGTCAGCTTCGGAGAAATAGTTGTTGATAAAGAATGATTCAGGATTGTTCAAAACATCATCCGCTGTTACGGTTTTAAAACCTTCTGAAATCACAGTGCTGACTCTCGAAGAAAGAATTTCGGCAGGATCAGTGCTTGTTGAAGTAAATGTAGGACTGTCATAGGTTAAGTTTGAAGGAGCAGGATCAGTAGTCCAGTTTTCATGCCCAATGGCAATATCTCCGGTTTTTCCATTCCATCCTTTCGTGTGATTTGCAAAAACAGGATTCCATCCACTCATCCCCCATTTTAATGCCTGAGCGTCTGTATAACCAGAAAGACGCAGCAGCGTAACGGCATATGTTGCAGTTTGGCCGGTGTAGCAAACCACTACAATAGGTTTATCAGCATCGGCTGCTGCTGTCAAAATATCGCTGAAAGGAACATTCACTGCACCTTCGATATGTCCCTGGGCAAAATCTTCGGAAGCACGAATGTCAATCAGATACTTACCACTGACATTGCCATCATCAGGAGCCGGCATGACAAAACCATCAAGCATCTTGTTCAGGTCCATGTTTTGACTGACAAGATAATCGGCAACCGCCATCTGTGCATTAAACGGCTGATCATCGTCATCGTCGCTGCAACCTGTAAATACAAATGCTGAAATAAGCATAAATGCAAATAATAATGATGTTATTTTCTTCATTGTGAATAAAATTGATTAGATAATTAAGTTTATTTGATAATAAAAAATGGTTCAGATATTCTTTAGGTACTAATCACCGCATCCTCCGCCACTGGATTTTTTTGGTGAACTTTTGTCAATATCAGGGTCCCAGCTCAGAATACCGCCTTTGAGATTCCGAACATTGGTAAAGCCGAGCTGATGCAATGCAAAAGCAGATAATGCACCCCGATATCCGGTTTTGCAGTAAACGATTATTTCCTGGTCATCTTCAGGAGTATAGAGAAATTCCTCTTCCCAAAAATTATCATTACGAATCACAAATTCAAGTGTACCTCTGGGAATGTTTATTGATCCGGGAATGGAAACATTCTGAAACTCACTGGCCTGGCGTACATCCAACAGTAAAAAGTCTTCACCATTATCAATTTTGGCTTTCAACTCATCCACACTGATTTCGGTAATTTTATCCTGGATAGCTGCGGCAAGTTCTTCTCCGTTTTCATAAACGCCATTGCAGGCAGCAATCATCACCACCATTGCAATAGTTAAGATTTGAAATATTTTCTTTTTCATTACCTGTTAATTTTTTAATAAGCAGTAAATCTTCCGGTTTTCTCGTTCCACTTTACAAACCAATACCATAAAAGAATTACGGCAAGAACCAAAACAAAAGCACCAGGATAACCGAGATAATCCGGCAGAAAACTTCTAAAGCGCATTTCCTGCGGAAAAAGATTATTGATATAAGGAACAACTAAACGGTTTGAAATTGGCGAAACCAGGAGAAAACCAAGAGCAGCGATCCACAGTTTGATCTGCCCCTCACCTACTCTCCAAAGGGTTCCGACTGCACAACCCCCGGCAACAGTCATTCCAAGACCAAAAATAAGTCCTCCCAGCAGTGCGCGACCCCAGAAATGCGGGAAAACCCAGGTCATTTCGCGAGCACGTAGAGAAACTTCTCCTGCACCTATACCAAAGTATTTTATTGCTGTAAAACCAATGAGTGTAACAACCAAACCAGCCATAACGCCAGTTGAACCATCAGTCTCACCGGTCATGAATGGGTCTCTGAAAGCTTTAACAATACAAAAACGCGATCTCTGTGAAATCATTCCCATGAATAATCCAATGAGTATGAACCATGTCATGACAGGATTAAAAGGAGAATATCTCCAGGCAACAACCAGTATTATTGCAAAAAGAATCCATCCTGACCAAATCTGCCAGGCTCCCTTACCAGGTTTTGCTGCAAGCCAGGTGTAACTTTTGCCGGAGCTAAACTGAGGAAAATGTTCCATTTCCCATATCAAATATTTCAAAGAGAGAATTACACCGACAAAAAGTCCTATGGCAAAAACCAGCGCACCACCAGAAAGTGCAGGTACACCACTAAAAAATGAACCTATGGTGCATCCCATGCCAATGGTTGCCCCAAAAGCCATTAATACACCACCGATTAAACCTTTTATCATTTCTCCCTTTGGAGGTATGCGTAATGCAAATTCTTTAGAGAATAAGGCGCCCATAAATGAGCCCAGAATAAGCATGATACACAACATTCCAAAAAGGCTGGCACCTGTTGCGGTTGCACCTTCATATCCTGCGAATCCTAACACCTTATATATATTCTCTCCCCAATTATTAATCCCACCACTGGCACCCCAGGGGCTGTGAATGGCAAATAGCACAATATTGAGCAATCCGAGGGTAATGCCTCCTACCCATACAGGCCAATGCTTTGTGAAAAATATTCCGAAAAGCTGACCAAAAATACCTTGCTCTTTTGGATTGTCAGCCATTTTCACCTCCTAACTCTTTCTGATTAAATACCTAAAAACTCCTCCGTCCAGATTTTCTTCGTGCAAAATCACATTTCCCGTTTTTTCACACCATTTAGGAAGATCAGATTTTGTTCCAGGATCTGTTCCTAACATTTCCAATACCTGTCCGGATTTTAAATCTTTCATGGCTTTAGCCAGTTTCATCATCGGCATAGGGCAACTAAGACCTTTACAATCAACCGTTTGATCAATTTTTGTTTCCATTTTGATTATAATTTTATTGTTATTTGATTAACAATGCAAAAATGCTTCGTTATTTCATATAAAAGCCCAAAAAGTAGTTGCTCTTACACCATATAATTCAGTGATTTAATGCATTAATAATATTGATTTATATCAATTTTTTTGTTGATCAAAACATGATTTTTTTGTTGAAATATCAATTCAAACTATATTTATAGTACTTTAGCAATTTGATTTTCGTGATTTAAAATCAGAAAGATTTTAGCTATTGCTTACCATAAAATAAAAACTGATTATGCCAGAACCAATGTTTATGAACAGTTGCACGATCCCTAGCAGAAGCTCCTGTTGTTTCGACAAACTGACTCATGAAGAATTGGAAATGATAGAAAAAAACCAGGTTGAACTTACTTACAAAAAGGGTGAAATCATTTGTAAACAAGGTTCTCTAGCTCCGCATGTCATTTTTTTAAAAACCGGACTTATCAAAGCATACATTGAAGGATGCGGAAGTAACTTGGTACTTAAAATTCTTTCAGGAGGAAAATTTGTTGCTTTATCTTCGGCAATGGAGGGAAGTAATGTTTTTCAGTATTCTACCCAAGCATATATTGACAGCACTGTACAGTTGATTGACATCAACATTTTCAGACAAATTATGAAATCAAATGCAGGATTTGCCACCGAAATTTTTAACGTGCAAAGTACCAACGCAGTCCAGATTTACGGCAGATTCTTTTGCCTGACACAAAAGCAATCATACGGAAGACTTGCTGACATTTTGTTGTGTCTTTCGGATAGTGTGTTTGGCAAAAATACTTTTGAACTGGAACTTTCACGAAAAGAAATTGCAGAACTTTCGGGCATGACCCAGGAAAGTGTAATTCGTATTCTGAAAAAATTTAAAGAGGAAAACCTGATCTCAACCAGTGGCAAAACTATTGAAATCATTGATTATGATAAACTTCAACAGATCAGTGTCAGAGGTTAACAACACATTTGTTGGCTGATTTCTCGTTGAAAAATCTCAATTCCGGCTTCTCATATTTTTTTAAACCTGACCCGATTACACCGGATTTTGTTGTTCAATGTGGTTAATAACAGCAGAACAAACCGATTAAATTTGTAAATATTTAATGAGTTAACCATGAATCAGAAAATGTCGGAACAAATCTCAGCCGGCTTTTATCTGTTTTATAAAAAAACCAATATGATTAAGCTAAAAATAATTCTATATGAGCTTATTCGATTGATAAGACAGTTGTGCTTTTTTCATAATTTTGCCGCCCATGAAAAATATCAGAAACTTCTGTATCATAGCCCATATCGATCACGGTAAAAGCACACTTGCTGACCGTTTATTAGATATCACCCACACTATATC
>RZYY01000020.1 GCA_009930115.1 Sphingobacteriia bacterium
GATACTTTGAAATTTTTATCCGATCTGAAATAAATTTTTTCATTGCATTGTTGTTTTTATCTCAAAAGATAGTAATTTTGCACCCCCAAATAGTAACAGATTTTTATCATGAAAAAAGACATTCATCCAAAAGAATACAAGTTTGTAGTTTTCCAGGACATTTCAAACGGTTATTCCTTTTTAAGCAAATCAACTGCTACAAGTAAAGAAACCATAAAATGGGAAGACGGGAAAGATTATCCCCTGATAAAACTTGAAATTTCACACACCTCTCATCCTTATTTTACAGGTAAGATGAAGCTGATTGACACAGCCGGACGTGTTGACAAATTCAGAAACAGATACAAAAAACATTTCGACAGCAAAGGTTAATCCAGCCTATAATATTCAATACCCATTGGCCTTCATTTTTGAAATGAGGGCTTTTTTGTTATGCTTTATTTCAAATACCATTTTTGATTTTTGCACCCCTGCAAATGATTGCCTTGCGAAAAAATCCTACATTTGCAAAAAATATTCATTCTATGAATTATGTACTTTTTGATGATTATTCCCGCAATCATCTTTTGCCGCTTACCTTTACCAAACCTGTAGCTGATCTGAGAATAGGAATTCTTACTGTCAGAGAAAAATGGGAAAAAATGCTCAGGGAACAAACATCAAGTCTAACTGAGGATTATCTGAGCACTAAATTTCCGGTAAAAACATCCAAAAACACGATTCTTATCAACGGGTCTGTTCTTCCTTCCCGTGAACTGGTCAGAAAAATCAAAAGACTTGGTGAAAATGAATCTTTGATAAAAGAAGAATATATCATTGCCCAGCATATCAACACCGAAAACCTGGAAGGTTCTTTGGAACAGGATTCCGACAAAATCAAAACGCTGGAACTAAAAGATAAATGCCTCAAGCTGAATTATTGCTGGGACATTTTTACTCACAATCACGAAGCCATAGTAAACGATTTCCCTCTTGTAACCAGGGGACAAAAATCTCAGAAACCTGATTCATCCAACACTGTTATAGGAAAGGGGAAGCTTTTTATTGATAAATCAGCAAAAGTTAATGGTGCAACACTAAATACTTCCACAGGTCCGATTTTTATTGGAAAAGATACTGAAGTAATGGAAGGTGCCATGATCCGTGGACCGTTTGCCTTATGCGAAGGAGGAGTAGTAAAAATGGGAGCTAAAATCTATGGTGCAACTACTGTGGGTCCCCATTCAAAAGTAGGTGGAGAATTAAATAATGTTGTAGTGACAGGGTATTCCAATAAAGCACACGACGGGTTTCTTGGCAATTCAGTCATTGGTGAATGGTGCAACATAGGAGCTGATACCAACTCATCCAACCTGAAAAATACCTATGATGAAGTAAAACTATGGGACTATCCCGGGCAAACTTTCATTCCTACCGGACTTCAGTTTTGCGGCCTGATCATGGGAGACCATTCGAAATGTGCCATCAATTCAATGTTTAATACGGGAACAGTGGTCGGAGTCAATTCAAATATTTTTGGAGCTGGTTTTCAACGAAACTTTATTGCTTCTTTCTCCTGGGGCGGAACATCAGGTTTTACTCACTTTGACATTGACAAAGCACTTGAAGTGGCCAGACTGATGTACAAAAGACGTAACATGGAATTTACAGCATATGATGAATCAATCCTCCGCCACATACACAAACTAACCAAAATTAACCGAAGATATTAGGCAACCGACTTTTCAAAATCAATCACAGTTGAAATCAAATCAGGGCATAACAATTATTTTCTTTGGTTACCAACTGTGTCATTTTTTTCATTTTCCCTTCTGGCATATTATTTGGCAGGATAGTTCCCTTTAAAGAAAATAATCAATTGTATTTCAATGTATTACCGATGAAAAATTTTTGTTTACAATCAAAATCGATCTTTTGAATCATTCTTACATTATTTATTGACAATTTGACACCTTATTAAATACTATATGTTCGGACAATCAGGAAACGACAAAATTATTCTCAGTGACATCATCGAAGGAGAAACAGAATTTATTCCATTACTCTCACAGGAAGACGAAGACATTATCAATTCCGAAGAATTACCGGAAGCACTGCCAATTCTTCCACTGCGAAATACAGTGCTTTTCCCCGGTGTCGTCATACCCATCACTGTTGGTCGCGATAAATCAATAAAGCTGGTAAGAGAAGCATACAGCAAAAAGAAACCAATAGGAGTTATTGCCCAAAAAGAAGCAGAAATAGAAGAACCAAAAGCCAGTGATCTTTTCAACATCGGATCAGTGGCCTCCATTATGAAAGTGCTCCAGATGCCTGACGGCAACACTACGGTAATCATTCAGGGCAAAAAGCGGTTTAAACTTGATGAAATGATGGCCGAAGAACCTTATTTTATTGCAAAAGTTTCTTCGTATGAAGCAAAAAACCGATTTGTTCAGGACAAAAACTTTCAGGCTCTGATTTCCTCTCTAAAAGATCTTTCCATAAAAATCATCACGCAATCACCTAACATTCCGAGTGAAGCAGCTTTTGCCATTAAAAATATTGAAAGCCCGGTTTTCCTGGTAAATTTTATAGCAAGCAATCTGAATGTTACAACTGCTGAAAAACAAAACCTGCTCGAAATATCAGACGTTAACCAGAGGGCAACAAAAGTGCTGGCTACACTATCCAAAGAATTGCAGATGCTTGAACTGAAAAACCAGATTCAGGATAAAGTAAAACTTGAACTTGATAAACAGCATCGCGATTTTATCCTTAACCAGCAACTGAAAACAATTCAGGAAGAGCTCGGCGGCACCGGACAGCAACAACAGATTGAAGAACTAAAAAAACTGGCTGAAACAAAAAAATGGTCAAAAGACGTTCAGGATGTTTTTGAAAAAGAAGTAAACAAACTTTACCGGATAAATCCCAATTCCATGGATTATTCGATACAGGTAAATTACCTTGAAACCCTTGTTGAACTTCCATGGAATGAATATACCACCGACAATTTTGATCTTGTACATGCACAAAAAGTGCTGGACAAAGACCATTTTGGTTTAGAAAAAGTAAAAGAGCGAATCATTGAGCACCTGGCAGTCCTTAAACTAAAAAAAGACATGAAGTCCCCAATTATATGCCTCACCGGGCCTCCCGGAGTCGGAAAAACTTCATTGGGCAAATCCATTGCAACTGCAATTGAGCGAAAGTACATCCGCATGTCCCTGGGTGGACTGCGAGATGAAGCCGAGATCAGAGGTCACAGAAAAACCTATATTGGAGCAATGCCCGGAAGAATCATTCAAAGTCTGAAAAAAGCCAGGTCGTCCAACCCTGTTTTTGTGCTGGATGAGATTGATAAAGTAATAGGTGCAAATATAAATGGAGATCCTTCCGCAGCTCTTCTCGAAGTTCTTGATCCTGAACAAAACACAACTTTCTACGATAACTTTCTGGAACTGGAATTTGATCTTTCAAGGGTACTCTTTCTGGCCACTGCCAATACACTTAGTACCGTACATCCTGCTTTGCGCGATCGTATGGAAGTTATCGAAATCAGCGGTTATCTGCTCGAAGAAAAAATTGAAATTGCAAAACGTCATCTGGTACCCAAACAACTTAAAGAACACGGTATCAAATCATCCCAGCTATCATTCACCAAACAAGCCATTCAGACAATTATCGAAGACTACACAAGGGAATCCGGAGTAAGACTTCTTGAAAAAAACATCGCTAAAATCATTCGCAGTCGGGCAAGATTTATTTCCGAAAATCTGGAATATAACAAAAAAATCACTCCATCAGAGGTTTCTCAAATACTCGGAGCACCAAAATATCAAAAAGAGCAGCATATTTCAAATGACGTCGCTGGTGTGGTTACCGGACTTGCCTGGACTGCCGTCGGTGGCGAAATATTGTTTGTCGAAGCCAGTCTGAGTCGCGGAAAGGGATTGTTAACCATGACAGGTAATCTTGGAGACGTAATGAAAGAATCAGCAACTATTGCCTACGAATACTTAAAAGCACATGCAGAAACCCTGGAAGTCCCCGCTGACATATTTCAAAAGTACAACCTGCACATACACATCCCCGAAGGAGCCACCCCAAAAGATGGACCATCAGCCGGAATCACCATTTTCACGGCTATTGCTTCCATTTTCACCCAACGAAAAGTGCGTTACAAAATCGCTATGACCGGCGAAATTACCTTACGGGGAAAAGTTCTTCCGGTTGGTGGAATAAAAGAAAAAATCCTCGCAGCAAAACGAGCTAAAATAGGAACAATTATTCTTCCCCGCGATAACGAAAAGGATATCCTGGAAATTCCTGAAAAATATATCAAAGGGCTTTCATTTGTTTATGTTGATACAATGACAGACGTTATGAATTTCGCTCTGCTCAGCGAACAAGTGAAAAACCCTGTAAGGATTTTCGAAAACTAAAAACACGAAAGATGAAACGACTGCTGATGATGATTAAATACAGGCAATACCGATGGGCTGCAAGGCTTTTGGGTTTACTTGGTTTTGTTTTCTTTGTTTCCTATTTCACTGCCGACGGCCTTGCTGATATCAAAATACATCAACCATCATCAGATCTTACTTTAATTCTGATTTTCGTACTTCTCTGCTTTACAGGATATCTTTTGGGTTGGGTAATCGAAATCGCAGGTGGAATTCTGCTCACCATTTCCGCAATTCTTCTTTCCTTTTATTTGCATTATTTTGTAAACTTCTCAATCATCACCTCGATAATTTACTACGGACTGCCATTTTTCATCCCGGGAATATTGTTTATTACCGCATGGAGGATCAAAATTTTAAGAAAAAGCGAATTACCCTGTTAGCGATTTAGCCTTTCAATCGGATCGCGTCCACCATAAATGTTCAATTTCGGAACTCAGGATATTTTTTCTCCGATAAACTGATCTCCTTTATACTTGAAAAGTACATTAAAAGTAGTCAGACTTCCGTAAATTCTGGTGATATATTGCTGAAGATTGAGTTTTTCTTCATCGGACAGGTTGCTGCTATTGATCCGCTGTTCCATTACCCGAAGGCGGTCGCGAACCATCACAATCTTGTGAAAGAAAGCCTCAACAGGAATCTCTTTGGAAGTCAGATCATTTCGACCGGGTTCCAGAATTATTTTACCTCCCGACCATTTATCAGCCATTTCAACGGTTTCCTGAATATCAGAAAAACGCCTTAAAACTTTGATGAACATACTCTCAACCTGCTCAAGGCTTACCAGATCAAGATCAGGTTCCATGATATCTATTATTTCAAACTCATCTGACTCACGCCTGATGCGGCGCCAGCCATGTTCTGCAAAAACAATCTCGAAATATTCTGAAGAAACCTGAATCACAACGCCAATACCAAAATCAGGATGTTTAACCCTTGATCCTATCCCTAAATTTTTATTTTCCATACTTTTTAAATGTTTTTGTTGGGTTTGCAATTTTAAAGGAAATTCTTTAATCCAGAATTCCGGTTTCGATAAAAAAAATATTTTTGCGACAGTTTTATAACCATAAGGTTTTTTGAATCAAATCAATAATAAAAAATCAGGAGGAAACATGTTGAAAAACTTTCTTTTTATGGCTTTTGTTGCCATTATTTTAGCCTCATGCGGAGGGAATACCAACCAAACACAATCTCAGGCCGAAGCTGAAGCTACCGAAATTATTACACTGACAGTTGATGAATTTTGGGCCAACCCTCAGGAATTTGTTGCAAAAGAAGTTGCTGTTAAGGGGATGGTGGTTCATGTATGCCATCATTCAGGCAAACGTATGTTTATCGTGGGCAACAATCCGGACGAACGGTTTCAGGTTAAAGCTGGAGATGAAATTGGTACTTTTCCCATTGAGCTTGAAGGTAGTATGGTCGAAGTTAAAGGCCTCGCAGAAGAACTGAGAATCGATGAAGCCTATCTGCAAAACTGGGAAAATGAACTTCGTGCAGATAACCCGGAATCAGAACTTAAAATCCACAGAGGTGAAGAGGGTCATGAACATGGTGAAGAAGACCCTCAGTATGAATGGGATCAAATTGCCCAATACCGTGAGATGCTCGCCGAAACCGAAGATGATCATCTCTCTTTTTATTCACTGGCTGCATCGAGTTTTGTTGAAATTAAGTAAACAAACCCAGCGTTTTTCAATTCAAACTGTCTCAAAAATCAGATTTCAGACAAATCTTAAAAATAATTTTCAGTGCTGTTCACAAGCAGGTTGAAAACCAGTTTGTGATCTGATTTCTTTCAGTTTATGGGTTTTTCTTTGAAAAACCAAAAGAAAATATTTTGAGACAGTTTGCTTTTAAAAAGCTCATCACTATGACAAAAATCAAATGGCGCAGGTGGAACAGAGCCATTCACCGTGATCTTGGATATTTTTTCGTGGCAATGTGCATCATTTACGGACTCTCCGGCATTGCCATCAATCATATCAACGATTGGAATCCCAACTATATTTACATCAGCAAAAACATCGATTTCGGGCAGCCTGTTCCTTCATCTCCTTCAAAAGAACTGGTAAAAGAAATACTGCAGACAGCAGATGAGGGAAACAATTACAAACACCACATCATGACCGGCGAGGAAACGCTGAGGGTTTTTCTAAAAGACGGCAGTGCTTTTATCAATATTCATACGGGAAAAGGAGAAATCGAACGAGTAATCAGGCGCCCGGTTTTTCATGCTGTAAATTATCTTCATTACAATCCCCAAAAATGGTGGATATGGTTCTCCGACGCCTTTGCCATAGGGCTGATTGTTCTGGCAATTACAGGATTATTTATTTTAAAAGGTAAAAATGGAATCACCAGGCGCGGTGCCGTTATCACGATTGCCGGAATTATCATTCCCGTAGTTTTTCTCCTTTTATACTATCGGTAAAAACTAAAGGTTTTTTCTCTCTTTTTCCAAACAACACATCAACCACATGAAAACAACCCTGATAACCAACGGACTCATTCTCACTGCACGCGAACTGTTTCACGGAAGCATCCTCATCGAAGACGGGTTAATCAGTCAGGTAATCAGGTCAAACCAGAAAAATGGTGCAGATGAAATCATTGATGCAAATGGCAGTTATGTTATTCCTGGTGCGGTTGACCCGCATGTTCATATGGAACTGGATACGCCATCAGGTACCTCAAGCGACGATTTCTTCAGCGGGAGTAAAGCTGCCATCGCCGGAGGCACGACAACCATCATTGACTTTATCACTCCGGAAAGAGATGAACCGATAACTAATGCATTAATAAACCGCAAACTTGCAGCAAAAAAATCACTGACTGATTATGGCCTCCATGCAAGCATTGTTAACTGGACCGACAACACTACCCGGGAAATTGAAGATTGCATCAATACCGGAGGCATTACCTCTTTTAAACTGTACCTCGCTTATCAAAAATCCGTCGGGATTACCGATCAACAGCTTGCACATGCACTGGAAACCATCGGAAAAGCAGGAGGAATAGCAATGATACATTGTGAAGATGATGCTTTGATTGCCCATTTGCAAAAATTCTTTATCAATAATGGAAATTCTTCTCCTGCTTTTCATCCGAAATCCAGACCTGTAGAAGCTGAAGCTGTCGCAGTGTTAAAAGCTATCAGTTATGCGAAAATCTTCAATTGTCCGCTTTATATTGTCCATGTCTCTTCAGCCGATTCAGTTCAGTTGATCTCGGAAGCTCAGGAAAAAGGAATCATGGTAACCGGAGAAACCTGCCCTCAATATCTTCTTCTGGATCAGGACAATTATGAAAAACCTTTTGCCGAAGCTGCCAAATACGTTATCAGTCCGCCACTGAGAAGTAATTTTGATCGGTGGAAACTTTGGAAAGCATTAAGAAACAACATACTAAGCGTAGTTTCCACAGATCATTGTCCATTTAACCTGGAAGGCCAAAAAAGTGCCGGAGCTGACAATTTTACGCTCATTCCAAATGGTGCAGGTGGTGTGGAATTCAGACCAGCTTTGCTTTACACTTATGGGGTTTTGAGCAAACGTATTACGCTCAATCAATGGGTGGCTCTCATTTCAACAAATCCTGCAAAGATTTTTGGCATCAGCCACAAAAAAGGCGACATTCAGCCGGGGCTGGATGCTGACCTGGTAATCTGGAACCCCGACAGAAGTACAGTCATATCTGCCAAAAACCATTATCAACATTGCGATTCGAATATTTACGAAGGAATGACCACACGCGGAGCACCTGATTATGTAATTAAAAGAGGGGAAATTGTTTTTCGGAATAATAATTTTTTCCTGTCCGGAATTCAGGGCGAGTATCTCAAAAGACAATCCCCGATTTTTCAACTTTAATAAATGATGGGGTAAATGTAACGGAGGGTTTATTTACCTTTGCCGCCAAAACTGCAATAATTAAATACGTTTACAGTTAATAAAACAGTAAATCCAATCGCTTAAATTGGTTAATATAACAAAGCATCAGGCTTTAATGGGACTTAGAAATTTTTTAATCAGCCGGACTTTTCTCAAACACCTCTCAATAGCAGTGGCAGGAATAATTGTTTTAGTTTGGGTTGCAATCAAAAGCCTGGCAATCTACACCAATCATGGAGAAGAAATAGAAGTACCTGATTTAATTGGTTTACATTACCTGGAACTTAAACATTTTGATTCTGATCACAACTTCAGATTTCTTGTAACAGACTCTATTTTTAATGACAGTTTTCAGAAAGGTTCTATAGTTCTTCAAGATCCTCCGGCTGGTTCGAAAGTTAAGATCGGACGAAAAATTTACCTTACAGTTGTTACCTCGCAACCGGAAACGGTATTGATGCCAAATCTGGTTGATCTCTCCCTGCGTCAGGCCATTGTTAACCTGAAAGCTTCCAATTTGAAGGTCGAAAAACTCAGTTATACCGAAAATATGGCTGTAAATGCTGTACTTTCCCAAAAATTTAAAGGCGAAATCATCGAACCGCGAACCGAAATCCTCAAAAATTCCTCCATCGAACTTGTAGTAGGCAAAGGGCTCCGGGAAGCAAAAAATTCTGTTCCCAATCTCATTGGCAAAACCGAAGAACAGGCCATTGAACTTGTTCTCCAGTCGGGTTTTAACAAAGGATATTTAACATTCCCCGGCACTCGCGACACTGGAAAATACAGGGTTTATAAACAGCAGCCTTCATGGAATTATGAAAAAGCAGCTGAATTTGGATCACACATTGACCTGTGGTTTCGATCAGATCTTCAGTTCAATTTCGATTCGCTGCTCCAAACCCTGACCGCTGATACACTGAAAATTCAACAAGAGTCAACAGAACCGCAATTATTACCAGAACAATGAAAAAGTATTTCCTGCTTCTTATCCTGATAATTTTGAGTTTTGCTACCACCGTTGGACAGGAAATTCTTACTGGTTTGTCCGAAAATCCGGCCATAAAGCAAAGCAACCAAAGACCGGTATCTTTTAAATCCTCAGTATATCAATCACCTGCTCCGGTTCTTCTTCCTTTTTTTGACAATTTCAAGCAAAAGAGCATATACCCTGATACCTCTCTTTGGATGGACAATAATGTGTTCATCAACAATGATTTTGCAGAATTTCCCCCTACCTGGAACGTAGCTACCTTTGATGCTATCAATGCCAGCGGGGACATTTATCCGGATGCTAATTTTCTTCAGTTTCAGGCCGATTTTCTCACGTCAAAACCTATCCGTCTCGACTCTGTTTTTTCACCACAACCTGCAGCCTTATCGCCCGCTGATTCAATCTACCTGAGTTTTTATTACCAGCCACAGGGACGCGGAAACGATCCACAATTACAGGACTCACTGGTGCTGGAATTTGGTCAATATACCGGCCAGTGGATTTTTACCCGTGTGGATTCTATAACCGTATCAGCCGGCATTTACGGTGCAGATACTTTATTTCCGGGAGATATCCTGATTTCGCCCTGCGACGAAACTTGGGAATACACCGTTACCGACACACTTTACCCTGACAGTTTTGTAACACTTCCCTGTGATTCTGTTTTTACACCGGAAAGCAACTGGAAACGGATATGGGCAACCAAAGGAATGCCTCTGGATACTTTCCTGGTAAAAAACAACGATTTCTACTTCAAGCAGGTAATGATTCCAATAACAGATACTACTTTTTTCAAAAATGATTTTCAATTCCGCTTTTTTAACTTCGCCAGTATTTCGAACGATAACCTGCAAAGCTGGCAAAGCAACTGCGATCATTGGAACATTGACTACGTGTATCTGAACAAAGGCCGAACAAGAGCTGATTCCACACATGAAGCCATCTCATTTGCCGGCAATGCACCTTCTTTCCTAGTGAATTACCAAAGCATGCCATTTTATCAGTATAAAAAGGGCAATCCTTTTGAACTGATGAGGCTTGGGCTTGAAATGTATATCAGTAATCTTGACAATAGTAACCAAACCGCTCATTATTACTATGAAGTGAGAGATGATCTGGGTAACCTTGTCTTTAGCTGGGACGGAGGCAGTGGTGACCTGCAACCTTTCAACCAATCGGGATACACTACTATTTCCTCCTTTGCATTTCCTCCGGTAAACGGCACATTCCCACCATTCGGCAACCGTGACAGCATTCATTTCGACATCACCCATTACCTCGAAGGAGACCTTCAGTTGGGACTCACCGATACATTGCGTTTCAGACAAAACTTCCACAACTATTTTGCCTATGATGATGGTACGCCGGAATTCGGCTACGGGCTTACACCTGCCGGCGCAAAACTTGCCTATCGTTTTGATCTGATCGAACGCGACACACTCAGAGCCTTACAGATGTACTTTAACAAAACACTGACCGGTGCCAACGATCAATTTTTTGATCTTGTAGTCTGGAAAGACCTGAACGGAAGGCCAAACGACACAACCCCTGATGGTGTTCTTTATTATCAGGAAAGATTAAAACCGGTTTTTACCAACAATTTGAATGAGTTTGCAACCTATTTTCTCAACGAACCGGTACCTGTGCAGGGAACATTTTATGTAGGCTGGATACAACGCACAGGCCACAATCTTAATCTGGGCTTCGATGCAGGCAATGATGCCAGTAGTTTTATTTATTATAAAGTTACAAATAACTGGGCAAAAACAAGTTTCAAAGGTGCTTTGATGATAAGACCTCTACTGGGCGAATCTCTTGCCAATGCACCTCAACCAGAAATTTTATCAGCAAAGTTTCTGATTGCTCCGAATCCAACAAAAAATGGCATTGTCAACCTTAAATACAATGCCTATGGAAATGAAAATTCTCCGCATTGGTTCATTGAACCCGATGAAGAAACCACCCGAAATTTGCTCATCGAAGTATTCAGCATAATGGGACAAAAAGTTTTTGAAGGAGATTACGCTCAACAGATAGACCTCTCCCATCTTAATAATGGTATCTACATCGTTTGTATAACAAATATCAGCAACCGATCGTCAAATATTCAAAAACTGATAATCAGAAAGTAACAAAATAAAAGAAATCACCATTTATCTGTCTGAATTTTATAATAATTACTTCTAAAAATTTAGTTTGATTTTATAGTACTGAGTTTAGTTGACCTTTTAGATGAAGCAGCCCTTATCCGAAAATACAGAAGAAAATTATCCGGATTTACCCGAAGATCAGGACGATCTTTACGAACATTATCGCATTGCTGTTGATCCGGGGCAAAGTCTGCTACGGATAGATAAATTTCTTTTTAACCGAATTGAAAATGTTTCGCGGAATAAAATTCAGGCTGCTGCCAAAGCAGGAAATATTTTGGTAAACAACCAACCGGTTAAGCCAAATTATAAAATCAAACCGAATGATATTGTTTCTGTTTTATTACCGGGTCCAGTACACGAATTCGAAGTTGTCCCCGAAAATATACCGTTTGAGATTTTGTATGAAGATCAGGATATCCTGGTCATTAATAAAGCAGCCGGTATGGTAGTGCATCCCGGACATGGCAATTATACAGGCACCTTGCTTAACGGACTCGCTTATTACTACCGCAACCAGCCACAGGTTCAACCATTTCTTCTCCACCGGATTGACAAAGATACTTCAGGTGTGTTGCTGATCGGAAAAAACGAAATAGCCCAGACAATTCTTGGAAAGCAGTTTTTCGATCATTCTATCGATCGTAAATACACCGCTCTGGTTTGGGGAGATATAAAAGAAAACAACGGAACTATTGAAGGTCACATTGGCCGCAATCCCTCCGACCGGCTTCAGATGTATGTTTTTACTGATGGCTCTCAGGGCAGACACGCCATCACTCATTACAGGGTTTTAGAAAGATTTGGTTATGTAACTCTGGTTGAGTGTAAACTTGAAACCGGCAGGACTCATCAAATAAGAGCACATTTCCGGCATATTGGTCATCCCCTTTTCAATGATGAAAAATATGGCGGTGACAAAATTCTGAAAGGAACTACCTTTAGCAAATACAAACAATTTATTCAAAACTGCTTCAGAATAATGCCACGACAGGCATTGCATGCCAGATCACTTGGCTTCATCCATCCAACTTCACACAAAAATTTACTCTTCGAAACTCCTCTCCCGCCCGATATGATGGAACTCATCAGCAAATGGCGCGAGTATGCCCGACACAAAGACACCTTCGACGAAGAAAGCTAAAATCCTGTAAATTAATCTGAATTTTATCTCTTTATAGTCAGCTTTTGCAGATTTTTTGCCGTCAATCATTCAAATACCTTTCATTTTCGTCCACAGCTTTCGTCCCATTTCTTTCGAAAATAAAAGTATATCATTTTCATTGGCCAGCGTTAACTGACGATCTTTTACCACCAGCTTACCGCCAGAAATGACATGTTTGACGTGTGTCGCATCCATTCCGTAAATAAAATGACCACAATAGTTATTGCTGTTTATTTCAGTTGGAGTATTGTAGTCCAAAACAACAAAATTATTCTCACTATCGCCTGAAAACCGGTTATAGCTGAGATAATGATGCACGTTGCGAAGCCGGTGATAAATAGTGTCTGGTAACTGCGGATCATTCTGTAAACCTGCAAAATAAGCCCACTGTGCACTACGGATCATATTGCTGTGCATGCCATCAGTACCGAGCATAATCCGGTTTCCCGTATTCTTCGATTGAAAAATTCCTACCCGGTTATTCAAATTGCTTTCCATATTTTCGACTATCCAGGCGCGACCATCTGACAACCTTTTCGTTTCTCTATCGTCGAGATGAAGACAATGCACAAAAATACTTTTTGGCATTTGTAAAAACCCAAAACCATCAAGACGATCAATAACAGACATTTGATAATTTGATTGACAATGTTCTTCATCAAATTGATCCTCAGCAACATGAATATGCACCCCTGATTGAAATTTTTCAGCAAGCAGCGCCGCTTCCTTCATGGTTTGGTCGCTTACAGTGAATGATGCATGCAATCCAACCAATCCCTGATGATGTTTCAGATATTCTGATGTCAGCTTAAGACCTTCAGCCGCTCTTTCTTTCCCGTCCCGGTCCGACACTTCATAGCAGAGCAGGTGAGACACACCTACCTTTTCGAAGGCGGTTGCAATTACAGGCAACGAATTTTCGATAGCATAAGGTGAAGCGTGATGGTCAATTATAAAAGTTACCCCGGCCTTCAGGCTCATCATGGCAGCATACAAAGCACTGGCCTCTATAATTTCGCTGTCAAGACTTTTATCCAGCTTCCACCAGACATACTTCAGTTTTTCATAAAAATTTTTGGGTGGAATATCCGGAGGAGGCATACCCCTTGATAGCGCAGAATAAATGTGATGATGAGCATTGGCAAAAGATTTTGTAACGAAGAGTCCGCTACAATCAAGCACTTCATGATTTTCAAACTCGTTTGGAATATCATCCGGAAATTCCAGATAAGAACTTGTTCCTAAGCCGGTAAGAATATTTGTTTGCTTGAACTTTAGTGTTTGCCAGTCAATAAAAGTAGCGTTTTTAAGTAAAACTGACATCAGATATTGAATTAGAAATGATTACCTCAATTGCGAATTTTAATTAAAATCCGTGGAAGACATTTAATCTCTCAGCATGGGCAGCTTGTAGCGCCGTATTTTGTCAAACAGATAAAATGCATTGGCAACAGCGGCAGCAGTTGGCACCAGGCCAATTTCGCCAATACCTTTGGCACCATAAGGCCCTACAGGATCAGAAACTTCCACCACACGAACCTCTACTTCAGGCATTTCATCAGAGCGGAGTATGCGGCAATCCCGTAGTTTTTCCGAAACAAGCTGACCATCTTTCATGGGCAGGTCTTCGGTAAGTGCATAACCCAGTCCCATATGCACTGCTCCTTCAATCTGACCTTCAAAAAGCTGACGGTTTAAAAGCTTACCTACATCGTGAGCGGCAATTACTTTTTTTATTTTTCCGGAATCATTCAGAATAACCATTTGAGTTGCATAACCATATGCAAAATGAGTGATCTGATGGTTATTATTATCAGAAGGTTGAGTCGTCCAGTCGCAGATAAATTTCCCATAATAAACATTACCAGCCAGCTGCTCAGGGGTTTTGTGTTTGAGGTCTGATCTTACGGAGGCACAGGCATCGATAATGGCATTTCCCATGAGTGCGGTAGCTCTGGAAGAGGTCGTCATCCCGGTAACGAGCCGGTCTGCAGTATCCACTACAACTTCAATATTCTCCGGAGATAAACCTGTTTCCCTGCAAAAAATGTTGATGGCCATAGTGTGCACTCCCTGACCCATTTCAGACCATCCATGCGAAATAGTGATTTTCCCGCTATGATGAAAATGTATTTTCACATAGCTTTCATCGGTCATTCCATTGCCAACACCCGTATTTTTTATACCACAGGCAAGTCCGGCATATTTTTCATTATAAAAATCTGCTTTGACAGCCATCAAAGTCTGCTTCACACCTACTCCTTTATCCAGTTTTTGTCCGGTTGCTGTTGACAATCCTACATCAAGTGCATTATCGTACCTGAACTGCCAGCGGTCAAAACCACCCTTTTCACAGAGTTCATCAACCAGCGACTCAATGGCAAATGTCACCTGATTTACTCCAAATCCGCGCATTGCACCACATGGGATATTGTTGGTATAAACAGTTTTGGAAATCAGATCAACATTCGGAACGAAGTAAGCTCCGGAAGCATGGCCGGCAATTCGTTCCATCACTTTAGTACCCACCGATGCATAAGCACCTGTATCACCTGTGGCATTTAATTTCAGGGCGGTTAACTTTCCTTTTGCATCACATGCAAGTTTCATCTCCATATATACCGGATGGCGTTTCGGATGCATACGAATAGATTCTTCGCGTGAAAGGGTTAATTTGACAGGTTTTTGGAGTAACCATGCAAATAAGCAGCAATGTCCCTGAACCGTCATATCTTCTTTACCACCAAAAGCTCCGCCTGTCTGTACCTGTTGTATTCTTATCCTGTCTTCAGGAATACTGAGTAAGGTTGCAATTTGCTGCCGGTCAACATATACACCCTGCCCCTGACTGAACAGTTTTATTCCATCTCCCTCAGGTTCGGCCAGCGCGGATTCAGGTTCTAAAAAACCATGCTCAATTCGCTGTGTTGTAAAATTACCTTCCGCAATAAAAGCTGCCTGGCTAAATTCATTATCCGGGTTCCCATGACGAACAATGCATTGTTCTAACAAATTGGGCTGTCCTTCATGTACAAGCGGACTGTCGTGATGAAGAGCCTTAAAAGGATCAGTAACCGGAGGTAAAATTTCGTATTCGATTTCGATCAGGGTTGCAGCTTTTCTGGCAGTTTTTCTGTCCAGAGCTACAATACCTGCCAGCACATCGCCAATATAATGGGTGATTTCATTCACCCCTATCATCAATGGCCAGTCCTTCTGAATCAGCCCTGTTTTATGATCACCGGGAATGTCATCAGCAGTAAAAATTTTAATTACCCCGGGCACTTTTTCAGCTTTTGAAGAGTCAATTTTTACAACTCTGGCACGGGGATGTTCACTAAAACGAAGTGCTGCGTGGAGTAATCCTTCTTTGTTCATATCATTCACAAACGGAAGTCTGCCACAGGCTGTCTGAAGTGCTTTATACCGGGGCGAATAACCTGTATCGTCAATTTCAGAAATTTCACCTGTCCGCAGATTAAAAAGTGCCAGTTCAACCGCATCAATTATTTTTACATAACCGGTGCAACGGCAAAGGTTCTGTCGCAATGCTGCAGCTATTTCAGCTCGGGTAGGATTTGGATTTTCCTGAAACAAAATCTTTGTCCGCATTATAAAGCCGGGAGTACAAAAACCGCATTGAACTGCACCCTTTTTGACAAAAGCACTGGCAATAACCGTTAAAACCGAGAGTGGAATACCTTCAAGGGTCAAAATGCTGGTTCCGTCAAGTTTTCCAAGTTTTGTTACACACGAAAGCCGCGGTTTCCCGTCAATTTCCACCATGCAGGCACCGCAAACAGCCTGACCTGAACAACCATCTTTTACCGAAATAATGCCTTGTTCATCTCTGAGATAATCGAGCAGCGTAACCGATGGATCGCCGTCATAACAGATGCTTTTCCCATTTAAGGTGAAAGTAATCATTATTAATTTTCAATATTACAAATCAAGATACCTGAGGAGCTTGTCAAGATCGTTTGGGATCGGTTTCGGCAGTGACAGATAGTTTTTTATGGCAGCCATGTCCTTCATGCCTGAACCTGTAATCATCACCAGATTCACTGATTTTTCTTCGATTTTATTCATTCTGTGCATTTTAAGAAATCCGGCAAGTGCAGCAGCAGCCGAAGGCTCGGCAAAAATTCCCGTATTCCGTCCAAGCTGGAGTGAAGCCTGAATAATTTCATCATCACTTACTTTAATCGCTTTTCCGTGATAGGATTTCATGTATTTGGCAGTCATGTGAAAATTGCGTGGAACATCCACCGAAATGCTATCGGCGATCGTTTTGGATTTTACTGATTTAAAGACTTCCCTGTCAAGATTATCCACCAGATTGGGGCTGCCTTCAGCCTGCACGGCGACAATAGTCGGCATGCTCTTCGTAAGATGAAGCTTCATCAGTTCTTCAAATCCTTTATAAATTGCCGAAATAATCACACCGTCACCGACAGGGATAAAAATGTTGTCGGGAATTTCACCAAGAAGATCGTCATAGATTTCAAAAGCAGCAATTTTTTTTCCTTCGATGGTAAAAGGATTGTAAGCGGTATTACGATTATAAATGCCGGTTTTTTTTGTCAGTTCAACACTCAGGTCAAAAGCATCATCATACGTACCTTTTACAGGTATCAGCGTAGCGCCGTACATTGCAATCTGAGTCAGTTTTTCAAATGGAGCATTTTCAGGGACAATTACGATGGCTTTCTGACCCTGAGCCGCACAAATCCCCGCCATGGATGAACCGGCATTCCCGGTGGAAGCTGTAACAATTGTATCTATTCCTTTTTGTTGTGCAAAAGCTGAAACAATCACTGAAGCCCTGTCTTTTAAAGAAAGTGTAGGATTTCGCGCATCATTTTTTATATACAGCGCTGCACTTAATGGTTTCCCCTCAAAAGTATCCACCTCATACATCGGGGTATGACCGATCCGTAATCCGGGAATCGTATCCGATTGTTCAATAGGGAGCAAATCAAGATAGCTGTCGTCTTTAATCACCGAAAACAGACTATCACCGGAAATATCATCGCTAATCATATCATAATCGTAAATAACCTTCAGCACACCCCTGAGCGGTTCTCCGGGTTTATTTTTTCTTTCGCAGTCGGGACACAGGTAAATAATTTCATCGGTTACAATCTCTTTTTCACATGTTACACACTGATAACGAAATTTTTGGTTCATTATACTCTATTTTAAGGTTATAAGTATTCTTTAATGACTCCTGTACGCTCGTTGAACTCCATAATTTTTTCATCCCATTCATCAGCTTTTTCCCATGACTGTTTCCAGTAATTATCATCATACCACTGGGCATTCAGTTCTTCAACAGTTTTACCCTGTTGTTCGATCCAGGTAAAATACTTCAGATTATGAATACGCCTTTTGCTGTAGTAATCCAGTTCAGTCATGTGATCAATTTTCAGATTTTGCAAACATGCGTAAAAATCAATTGCTGCCTGTCCTGATGAATATTCCCCCTGTTTGTTTTGTTCTTCTGTGATCCTCGTTTTGTACATTTCCATAGAATCGGTTGCCACCGTAAAAATAATATCTTTTTCATTCATTTCGTAATATTTTGCCATTTTTATAGTGCCCATCAGATTAGCAATGGATGAAATGCCAAGCAGGTGCAGATTTTCGACCAATGCAGGATCAATGCCTGCTTCAGTTTTCAGGAAATTCTTTCCTTCCGGTTCGTTGAACAAACGCATAATATTTATATTCGGATCGTCATCAATGGCTGCAATCATATCCAGATTTTTAATATTAAAAATCCAGGGAATGTGTTTGTCGCCTATACCTTCAATGCGATGACCACCGTATCCGTTTAACAGCATTGTGGGGCATTGAAGAGCCTCTCCGGCACAGATTTTAATAGCGGGAAATACTTCTCTGAGATAATCACCCGAGCCGAGTGTCCCAGCCGAACCCTGCGTGAGAAACAAAGCGCTTAATCTGGAATCGCCAGTTTTAATCTTGTCAAACACTTCCTGCATTGCCGGTCCTGTAACCGCATAATGCCACAATGAATTCCCGATTTCACTGAACTGATTCAGGGTAACGATTTCATCACCACGCTCAGCCTCAAGTACTTTTACTTTGTCATAGATTTCCTTGACATTACTCTCGCATCCAGGAGTAGCAAATACCTCCGCCCCCACTTTGTGCAACCAGTCAAAACGCTCCTGCGACATCAACTCTGGCAGCACAGCTATAGAGTTGCAACCAAGTAAATAAGAATCGTAAGCACCTCCCCTGCAATAATTTCCGGTGGATGGCCACAAAGCTTTCTGACGGGTAGGATCGAACCGTCCGGTAATGAGTTTCTCAACCAGAGGACCAAAAGTTGCTCCAACCTTATGCGCACCGGTAGGAAAATATTTTCCTATCAGCATGATGATTCGGGCTTTAACGCCTGTGAGCTCATGCGGCAATTCTATAAAATTCACTTCTCCAAAACCCCCACCAAATTCCTTGGGTTCATTTTTCCAGGTAATCCTGAACAAGTTCAGTGTATTCAAATCCCACAATCCAAGTCCGGAAAGTTTTTCTTTTATCTTTTCCGGAATCAGCTCAGGATTGCGCATTTGCTTGTATGTTGGGATAATAATGTGTCTTTCGCGACATCTTTCTATTGTATTTTCCAGCACTTTCTCTCTTTCTTTGTTCATCTCGCTAAATCAAATTTGTTACTGCTTTATATATCATTTGCATTTCTGTAATTTCCGGCAACTCAATGACCCCTTCGTTACCGTCAAAAATGTCAATATGCTCAATCTCAAAAGACTTTTTATCCAGAACAGCCATACAATCATCATTTTCGAAGATCATGGCATCCCAGTTTTCCGACATTACTGACAGAGCGCCATTTCTCTTCATGGTGAGTTGTTTGAAATCCCCGTCCCTGGTGAGTAAGAACCCGGAAGTCTCATTTTTAAATTCATCTTTCGAAAAATAAAGTCTTAGTTTATCTTTATAAGGCTTTCCGGCCGTTGGACAGAAGGTAGTACAGTTTCCGCATTCATTGCACCAGTCAGCAATATTCAGCACCTGATAAGGCTGATGAATGTCAAGTTTTTTGTCGCTGATTACTGTAAACGTCTCTTCTTTGTACTTTACTGTAGGGTAATAAAGATTATCAGGATCTATTTCAAATGGTAAAAATGCATGATTCGGGCACACACTGACGCAAACATTGCAAATCACATCACACTGAAGGCACCTGGAAGCCTCATAATTAGTCTGAAGCCTTGTAAGTGTAGGGATTACCAAATCAAAGTTCTTACGCTCATCGCCAGGGAGTAATTTTTGTCTGGGGGCTAATTCACGTTTTGTCTTTTTTATTTTCAACGTGGTAAGTTCTTCAGGTGTCAGGATTTTCCTGGCTGGTTCTGGCGGGACAATATTTTCACGCTGCATAATTTCAAGTGCAACATTCCTGCCGTCACCTATAGCTTTAATAGCCGTTGCAGCTCCACGCATGGCATCTCCGCCTATATATACATTATCTATCAGAGTTTGATACGATTTTTCACGGGTTTTGAGCAGCTCTTTGTCCACAAAATCAATGCTCAACTCCTGTCCTATAGCAGGAATAATGGTATCGAATTCATAGGAATGTTCTGAATCCGTCACTGCTACAGGTAAAGCTCTTCCCGAAACATCCGGTTCACCCAGTTCCATATCTATACATTCAATACCGATAACTTTTCCGTTTTCCTCCAGAAAACGCAAAGGTGCAACCAGCTCAATAATATCTATACCTTCATCCTTAACTGCTTTTATTTCACCCTTGTCGGCAGGCATTTCGTTTATTGTTCTCCTGTAAAGAATAGTTACACTTCCATATTCACCAATCAGCCTTGCAGCAGTTCGGGCTGCATCCATTGCCGTATTGCCACCACCGATCACAGCAACCTGACTTCCTAAAGCGGTTTCCTGATTGTTTCTTACTTTTTTGAGAAATTCAATCGGATCAAGAATACCAGCAGCATCACAACCTTCGATGTTCAGCTTTTTGGAAGCCTGCGCACCGGTACTAATGAAAACGTAGTCGTATTGTTCGCGTAGCTTATCAAAGTTTGTTTTATCTACCGGTGAATTCCCAATGATATTTACACCACTTTTTTTAATACGCTCAATATCTTTTGCAATATTAACATCAGTAAGCCGAAATGCCGGGATTGCAGCAGAAACCATTCCTCCCGGACGATCTTCCGTTTCATAAACATCGGTGTGAAAACCAGCAAGATTTAGAAACCATGCACAGGATAACCCTGAAGGTCCGGCACCAATTATAGCTACTTTTTTCCCATTCCTTTCAGCTTTGGTATATGCCGGGCTGCCATTTGCATTCTCAGCAACAAAGCGTTTCACTTCACGAATCATTACTGATTCATCATAGTTGATTCGGGTACATTTTGTCTGGCATAAATGATCACATATAGTTCCGGTAACAGAGGGGAAAGGATTATCATGCAGGATATATTTAAATGAATTTTCCAGATCATCTTTAGCCGCAAACCACAAATAATCAGGAATATGTTGATGCGTGTGACACATTTCCATGCATGGTGCAGCAATACAGTCGTATGGTTTGAGCGGACGGTCAGTTTTTATATCCACATCCTGAAACAAATCTTTTTGGTAGTCTTTGTTGTTGAGTGTATGGATTGCATAAGCTTTAAGGTGGTCAAGAGCAGCATTGACAACATTAAAATCACTGCTCGTTTTTAAAATATACTCAAAAGTATTTTTTGCCTGTAATTTTGCATAAGCTTTTGACAACTGTTCGAAATATTGCACCAACCTGGCATATCCGCCCGGTTTTAGAAGATCAGAACATACAGTGATGGTCTTAAAACCACAGGTCATCAACTGTGATATATTGAAACAATTAACGCCTCCTGAAAATGACAAATTAAGTGCTCCTTCAAATTTTGTCTGGAGATTTGCGGCGAGATTCACTGCAATCGGATGAAGAGCGTTTCCGCTAAGGTAAATCTTCTCTTCGTTCCCGGGCAAACGTCCTTTATTGTTATAACACTCCAGGGTATTGGAAATCTTGAAACCAAGCTCCAGTTTCATCTCATCAGCAGTTTTCTGCAGGTTTTGTATCAAATTGAGGGCATCCGCATATTGCAAGTCATTTTCGAACGAAGAATCCGGAATTTTTATATTGAAGCCACGTTCCTGATTCAAAATTGCCCTGACCGATCTTGATCCCAACAACGTTGGATTGAACTTTACGGTAGTGTGCAGCTTTTTGTCTACCATTAGATATTTTACAATATATTCGATTTCGCGCGGAGGGCAACCATGCATGGTTGAGAGTGTTACGCTGTTGGATATCTCTGTGGGAATATGAAGATTTTTAACCTCAGGATAAATATGTTTAATTTCATTTATTTTTGCTTCCAGTTCAACGCTACAATTCTTCATTTTATCAATGAACCACTGCACTTTCGGGCTTCTTACCTGATCCAGGTTATATCCGATACTCATATTGAAAACTGTTCCTGGTTCCACATCCTTACGAAGTTTTGAAAAAAGCCGGTGATGTAAAATATGTATCAGAATCCATGCATTCAGATACTGATCGTAGGATTGCTCAATTTTAAGCTCCTGTGACCATTCGCAGTTGTATCCCTCATATTGCATATCAATACAAGGTTTGGTAACGACAATTTCATCATTTTCCTGCACTGTTTTCAACTCAATGAACCTTGCCCCGCATAACCAGCCCGTTACAATATTCTGGGCAAGCTGTGTGTGAGGGCCTGCGGCCAGCCCGATCGGGTTATGCAGCATTTTACCGCCTGCCTTTGTGTATAGAAAATGATACTGCCAGGGTTTATAGAACAACCGCTCGGGAATGTCAAAAATTTCCGATTTGTGCCGGAGATCGTTAAGGATAATCTTAAGCAATTGCTCCAATGCAGGAGGATTTAATTTATCAGACATGTGTATTAATTTGTGGAATACAATGCGCAAATGTAATTATTATTCAGACAAAAAAGTTTTTTTATACTAAAATGTTCTAATTTTTATTCATTATAAATTAAAATACATGAAATTTTTTAAAAAAAACATTCAATCATCTGATTAACAGTAACCAGAAAAACCTTTGTCAAGCCTGAAATGAAAACATCTTTTCGCTTTCTGTTGAACAATACGGAGATATTATCGGTATCCATTCCTTCAAAATCTCCCGAAAATTATTTTACACCATAAGGAAAAAAAGGGTTAAAGGAACTATACTCAGTTCATTATCATCGGTAGTGTCAACATGAAGAAAATATTTCTTATTTCAAGTTTCTTTAAAGCATTAAAAATCATTAAACTATTGAGAAAACAGGCATTTGCCGGATGATTATGTAATTTTGCAAAAAATTGAAAAGTATGATTTCTGCCCGCCTTTCCGCTTTTAAAAATGCTCCTGAAAAGATATTTTCAGAGGGATACACAAAACTCACCAGGTATTTCAGTGAGTTCGGGTTCGATCTGAAAGCCTCTGATCCACATCTTTTCTTTATTCTCAGCGGTGGATCAGAACTTTTTGCCATTGAACAAATGAGTGAAGGAAACTTTTACCTCCTTCTTGCTTCAGGCGAAAACAATTCATGGGCTGCTGCCACTGAGATAAAAGCCTGGATGGATGAACACCGCATAGATGGCATGCTGTTCGATCTGGAAAATTACAACGACCTGGCAAAGATTAAAAACATATTCACCCTGATCGAAGCTCTTGCCGGATTGCAGGGAAAGAGCATTGGGCTGATAGGTGAACCATCTGAATGGCTGGTTGCATCAGATGTTGACATAAAAGCACTGAAAGCCAGATTCGGTTTGTCTATTCAAAAAGTACAGTGGACAGATATACCGGATTACAAAATATTCGAACCCGATTTAAGGTTCACTGCCAAATATCCGTTTCATAACAAACAATCGGTCAGTGATGCATCAAAAGTAAAACAGGCTTTGCAATTCATTATTCACAGAAATAAATTTGATGCCATCACCGTGGAATGTTTTTCATTGGTTCAGGAGAAAGGCGTAACGGCATGTCTTGCATTATCCGATTTCAACGACCAGGGAACCGCAGCCGGTTGCGAAGGTGATCTGACCAGCATTAGCGGAATGATGTTTCTCGAGGCTGTTACAGGTATCATTCCCTGGATGGCCAATCTGGTGAAAATCAGTAATGATCGTGTCCGGTTTGCTCATTGTACTGCTCCGGTCAGCCTTCTGGAGCAGTATAAAGTGGACACACACTTTGAAACCGGAAAAGGAACTGCCGTTGCAGGTAAGTTTTCAGGTGAGATCATTACAGTATTCAGATGGAACCGCTTACTTACAAGAGCTTTCGTTGCTAAAGGAAAAATTACTGAAAAAATACAAAGTCCAGATCAGGCATGCCGGACAATGATTGAAGCCTGTCTTGATTCCGAAAAAACTTCACACCTCAAAAATAACCCGCTTGGAAATCACCATCTTATTCTGCCCGGCGACCATACCGAACAAATACAACTGGCCTGCAGACTAAAAGGAGTTTTAGCAGAATAATTTTTTGAAAAAAATAACAGTTTGTTCAAAACCTAAAAAAGCATAAATACAACTGATGAACAGGTATATAAAAAATCAAAACATGCTGACATCTGAAGAAAATCATCACTTGCAATCTTTCAGGGTAGCAGTCGCAGGTTGCGGCGGTCTGGGAGGATATATTATCGAAATGCTTGCCAGACTTGGAATTGGTCACATCACGGCAATAGATGGGGATGTTTTTGATACATCCAACCTCAATCGTCAGTTATTATCACATCCGGGTAATCTCGGGAAATCAAAAGCTGTTGAAGCAAAACACAGGGTAGAAATCATTAATCCCGATATTTCACTGAAAGCAGTCAGCATTTTGCTGACAGAAGAAAATGCAGCGGATATCCTCGCAGGGCACCATGTGATCTGCGATGCACTTGACAGTATTAAATCAAAGCTTATTCTTCAGTACACTGCCGAAGGCCTGAAGATTCCACTGGTTCATGCAGCTATCGCAGGGTGGTATGCACAGGTGTGCACCATCATGCCCGGTGATCGCACGCTGGAAAGAATTTATGAAGGAAACCCTGAACAAGGCGAAGAAAACGATCCTGGAAACCCATCTTTCACTCCGGCATTGGCAGCAGCGCTGGAGGTAGCCGAAGTTCTTAAAATCTTACTCGCCAAAGAGGGTATCCTGCGACACAAGTTATTAACCATTGATACACTTAAGCAGGATTTTAACATTCTGGAAATATGATCCAAAAAGGATCGCAGCTCACTCTCGCTCCGGAAAAAGTCCTTTTTCCGGGAGGTGATAATCAGAATGTTTTGTTTTTGGCGCTCTTGCATCAATGTCCTGATGCAGATACCAGAATCCTCGTGTAAAAATCAACGCATCAAAACGGTCGTAAGAGGGTATCGCAGATTTATAAAATCTGCCAGTCGGAAAATCATTCCCCTGTAAATGATTAAACACAATCATCCATTCACGCTTATTGCGTTTACCGGGAAGTAACTGTTTTTCGTAAGCCAGGTGAAACGGGACTTCGGCAGTGAATTCAAAAACCAACCTGTGTTGTAATTCATTGTCGCTCATAACAAAAACCGGTTTCCCAAACTTCGGCTTCTGATCTTCGTCAAACCATAGTGTTTCTGCAATTCTTCGGGCTTTCCCATTCTCCACATGCAACCTTCCAAGCAGAGTATAAAACTGTCCGCTTTTATCTTTATTCTCAATAAGTTCGTAATAAACTGCACCTGGCCATTCCTGGACTCCATAGGTTCGGTTGAGTTCAGGTTTTCCGGCAAATGCTTTAAGTTCAATTACTTTAAAAGCATTATTTTCAGTTTCGATTTGCAAAAAACCATCATAAAAAGCCTTCTCATCAATACAGGGTATGGCCCATGTTATCATTCGAAAGCTCAAATCATCGGGAGCTACAGCTTTTAAGAATTTCAGCGAGTCAAAAGGGAAGGTGATCGGGTTGACAGATGTCAGAAAAACGGCAAGCTCGTGATGAATTAATTCATTTATCCGGAGCCTGACCGAATCATGTCTGTTTGAGTACATTAACTGAGCCAGAGAATCCATTCTTGCAATAAAAACTGAATCTGAATTTGCAGGTAAAGACTTAGAAAACAGAAGAGCAATCAAAAGGAAAAACAGTACTTGTCGCATGTTTTTTGAATTGTTGAATGAGGAACGATGACCAGTTACAAATATTTCAGATCAGGGATTTGCAGGCAGATTTACAATAAGGGATTGTCGTTTTCCTGAAGCATTTCCGGACGTCGTTGCCGGGTGCGTTCAATAGCTTTTTCCATCAGCCACTCATTGATTTTTTTCTCATCTCCCGAAAGCAATATTTCCGGTACTTTCCAGCCGTTGTAGTCAGCCGGACGGGTATAGACAGGCGGACTGAGCAACCCGTCCTGAAAAGAATCAGAAAGTGCAGAAGTTTCGTCGCCAAGCACACCCGGAATGAGCCTTACAACGCTGTCGGTAATCAAAGCAGCTGCCAGTTCTCCCCCCGATAGGACATAATCGCCGATGGAAACCTCCATGGTAATGTAATGTTCCCGGATACGTTCATCAATACCTTTGTAATGGCCGCAAAGCAGAATGATGTTTTGTAGTGTTGAAAGACGATTTGCAGCAGGTTGTCCGAAAATTTCACCATCAGGTGATAAATAGATCACCTCGTCATAACTGCGTTCCTTCCTGAGTTTTTCAATGAGGTCAGCAATCGGCTGTATCATCATCACCATGCCTGCACCATGGCCAAAAGCGTAATCGTCCACCCGGCGATGCTTGTTGGCAGCATAATCGCGGATGTTGTGCAGGTGAATTTCAACCAATCCTTTATCCACAGCACGTTTCAGGATAGAATAGCTGAAAATCCCTTCGAACATTTCAGGGAATATCGTTAAAATGTCAATCCTCATCTTTTCTTAAAAACCAATTATAAAACAATTTCCCAACCCATAACCTCCATCTTTTCAACCCTTCAACTTTTAAACTTCTAAACCCTTCAACTTCTCAACCCTTCAACTTCTCAACCCTTCAACTTCCCAACCCTTCAACTTCTCAACCCTTCTCCCCATCTCCCCAAATCCCCTCTCTACTTCGCCCAAATTGTCTTAATATTCACAAACTCTTTAATTCCATAATCAGACAACTCCCTGCCATAACCAGATTTTTTTATGCCCCCAAACGGCAAACGTGGATCAGATTTCACCATTCCATTTACAAAAACAGCCCCGGATTCAATCTCACGGGCGAAGGCAATCCCTTTTTCGGTGTTTTTTATCCACACACAGCCGCCCAATCCGAATTTACTGTTGTTGGCAACTCTGATGGCTTCCAGCTCATTATCAACCACGATAATTGCCAGCACCGGTCCGAATGTTTCTTCTTTAAAAACCGGCATTTGCTCGGTAACACAGGTAAGTATAGTTGGTTCAAAATAGAAACCTTCGCCGCTAATTTTATTCCCTCCCAATTCAACTTTCGCACCCATCTTCACTGACCGGTCAACCTGCTCTTTCAGATCGGCAACAAGATCAGGACGGGCTAAAGGACCGGAATCGGTAGCAGGATCAGTGGGGTCGCCGGTTTTCAGCGCTGCCATTTTTTGTTTGACCAGTTCGGTGAATTGATCAGCCACCTCTTTCACCACAATAAACCGTTTAGCCGCAATGCAGCTTTGCCCGGAGTTGATCATCCGGGCTGTAACTGCTGTTGATGCGCAAAGCTCAAGGTCAGCATCAGCCAGCACAATGAAAGGATCAGAACCACCCAATTCGAGGACTGTCTTTTTCAGGTTTCTGCCTGCTTTTTCGGCAACCTTGCTGCCTGCAACCTCGCTGCCGGTGAGGGTTACTGCTTTGATTACATCATGCTCAATCACCTTTTCAACAGATGAACCTGGAATCATTAATGTCCGGAAAATATTTTCAGGAAATCCGGCATCGCGAAACACCGATTCGATGGCCAGTGCGCAACCGGGAACGTTGGAAGCATGTTTCAAAACGCCTGCATTCCCGGCCATCAGTGCCGGGGCGGCAAACCGAAACACCTGCCAGAAAGGAAAATTCCATGGCATCACTGCCAGGACTGTGCCGAGCGGTTCAAAAGCTACAAAACTTAAACCCGCATCAGTATCTGTAATTTCGTCAGCAAGGAATTCACCGGCTTTCTCAGCATAAAAATCACACACCCATGCTGATTTTTCAACCTCTGCTTCCGCTTCACGAATCACTTTTCCCATCTCTCCGGTAATCAATCGGGCATAGTCAGTTTTCTTCTGCCTTAACAAACGAGCTGCGTTTTTCATCAATGCTGAACGCAGGCTGAAACTACTCTTTTTCCAATGAAACTGAGCATTATCAACATTTTGCAGAATCTTTTCCACTTCAAACATTGTATGCTCATTATATTCAGCAATCAATTTTCCGGTAGCAGGGTTAATACTTTTCATCGTTGTAAGCTCTGATGGTTATTTTAAGCAAGAAAACAACTTAAATCCGATTTTCAAGGATTTTTTTACTCCACCCTAAAGGGAGTAAATCGTTGAAAATCTTTGCTCCCGGAATTTATCCCAAGACTTCGGGAGGGTTGGAGCAAACAATGATTCTCAACAAATATAGTTTTCTTGCTGACACTATTTAACTTTGCAAAATTAACACTTTATCCAATTATATGGCTTTTAACCTCCTGAACAATATTCGCGCAATCATCTGGGACTGGAACGGAACGCTGCTCGACGACCTGGAAGTGTGCATCAACGCGATGAACAGGATGCTGAAAAAACGCAATTACCCGTTGCTCACCGAAGCACGGTACAAAGAAATTTTTACTTTTCCGGTGCAGGATTATTATGTGGAAGCCGGATTCGATTTTAGTCAAGAAAACTGGGATACAGTGGCCATGGAGTTTATCGCCAACTATAGGGAAAATGTTCACCGGTCGGTATTGCATGGTGAGGTCATCAATATTTTGCAGGAGTTCAGGTCAATGGGAAAGCGGCAGTTTATCCTCTCGGCCATGCAGCAGGATTTTCTGATGGAAACCATTACCGCCAGGCTCGATCCCTTCATTTTCGAAGTGATCGCCGGCCTGAACGACCATTACGCAGCCACCAAAGTTGAAAACGCCCGGCTGCTCGTCCAGGAAATCGGTCTGCCAAAATCACAAATCATCATGATCGGCGACACAATCCACGATTTTGAAGTGGCAGAGGAAGCCGGCATTGGCTGCATTCTGGTGTCTAACGGGCATCAGTCAATGGCAAGACTCGAACAAACCGGTGCAACGGTCGTAGATAATTTGATTGATTTATTGACAAAACATCCCGACAAATTCCAAGGGATAGGACTGTTGTAAAAGGAAAAATCCAGAATAAAACCCGGAACAATCCCGAAGTAGCCGTACTATTAAAATGCAAATGCTAAAAGAAAGTTACCAACGGCCTAAATCATGCCAATTACCATGCATAATACTCACTGCTAAAAGTCTTCATCGTGCTGCATTTCGAATCAGGATTTTACCATTAAAACTTTTCCCACCAGCATTAGCTGTGAAAAAATAGACTCCATCAGGTAAAACTGAAAGATCAACCATTAATGTTTCATTTATTGCCAACCTCTTGTTTAATTCATAAATGAAGCCGGAAACAGGATTGAAGATTTTCAGGTTGATCTGACCGTACACCTCCTCAAAATCCAGATACACCACTCCGTCCGAAGGCACTGGAAAGACCTTCAGCCTGGTTTTCTCCGGAATTTCTTCGTATCCCAGGCAGTTATCCACCCCGATGTAGTCGTCAATAGTGAGAGTATCGAAGGTGATACCATTGGAAACGATCAGGGTAACGTCAAAATATCCGGGCTCAGGGTAAAATATAGTCGGATTGGCAAGGGAGGAGGTTTCAGGAACACCTCCTTCGAAAATCCATTCTCTGGAAACAATCATTCCTGCAGAAGAATCAGTAAAATAAACGGAATCGCCACTACAGATATTCGGGTTAGCAGCAATGAACCATGCTGTAAGCGTCTCAGTGTAAACCATCACAACAGCTTCATAGCGGTAATGATTGGGTTTGGTCACCACAACATCAATGTTATCAGGATAAAACTGCGGAGGTATAGTAATCTGCATCAATTCTCCGGTTCCGGTTGCAGTTGCAATCAATTCACCATTAACTGACAAGCCTATTAGCGATCCTTCATCAGCAGATATTTCAAAAACTGTATTCCCTCCCATGATTCCCGGGTTATGAGCAATGTTTAGTTCCTGAGGCATTTCTGAAAACAGAGAGGTAAAAACATCACCAAAATAGTGAAATACGTGGTAAGTCATCTCCTTTTGGGCAGGATTGACGGGGTAGGTACTACTGTGAAGGTAATACTTACCAGCAGCATTGGCAATTGCAGGCCGCAAAGCAGCATCTTCGAAATATGTGGGGGTCTGTGGAATAAAATCAGGAAAAATACAGTCCAGCACACCTAAAGCAAAAATATCGGAAACAAAATTGTAGGTTACTTCAGAAGCAGCCAGAACACCAATAGCGCCTGAAGGATTTCCGTTGAAGGAATGATTCAGGAAATGTTCGGCCAGACAATCATCAACAGTATTGAATTTTCCGGTCAGGCTGCCAAACGAAAGCACCAAAACCGGATCAGCATTGGTCAGGCTATTGATATCCTGGGAAGAGAATGGCGGTTCAATCCAGCTCTGACCAGCCGATTGGCCTTTGTGCAGCAGCAGAAACGCCCCGCTGTTAATTCCATCTATAAAATCAGAAGTGGTACCGGCCCAGTTGCAATTTACCTGACCCGGAGTTTCGGGTATATAACCCAGCCCGTTGGGGCCAAACAAGTTAATGAGCTCCAAAGCAAAAGGTGATTCCGACCAGACCTCAGGCAGCGGATCAGGAGCAACATTGATCCTGTTGGCCGATTTTGCCTGCACGACTTCGAAAAATCCTGCCAGCGGTTCGGTAACCAACTGACTGATTCCTGACGGTACAAACTGACATGAGGTAACCGGATGCTGATAAAAAGCAGGGTTTACGGATGGGTTTCTTTCGTAACTAATTATTTTTGAAACGATATTTTCAAGTTCCACACCATTTTTTGCTGTAATCCTCGAAATGATGACATCCGGTAAACCATTTCCTGTAACATCGGCATAAACGTTATCGGAAACGCAGTAATTATCCCAGACCGGTGCTGCAACAGTGTTCATCGCCGTGCTACCATTATCTCCAAGCAGCAGCACACCGGCAGGCGGAATCTCCCAGTTGTTGTAAGCATTGTCAATATATGCTTCAATCAGTGCAGGATTGTTTCCTCCAATATCACTCAGGGAAACGACTATGGTGAGAATTCCCTGCCTGGTCCTGAATTTTTGCAACGAATCGCCCCACTGCCTGAAAACAGGATCATCAGGAGAAATAATCAGGTATTCGGCACCTGTCTCCTTTTGCCCGGATACAAATTTGCGTTCAAATGAAATTTGAGGTAATGAACAATAATTGATGATTTGCTGAGCCAAAACAGGATCAAACCAGCGACTGCGAAGACGGTTATTACCAAAATTACCATTTCCGTCCTGAAACTCAATTTCAATTAATGCATCTGTAAAAGCTAACTCATCACCATGTAAAGGAGTTTTCAAAAAAGGATTAACTGATAGTATGACAACCTGCAAACCCCGGATCACAGTCATTTCTGACAGCCGGAAAAACTGATCTGTTGAAAATTCATTTTCCAACAAAAGAACAGTACCGAAATTAACCGCTTTTAGCTTTACTATGGCTCCATCAGGCACAGCAATCATTGTCTGCAAACCGTGTCGAGCTATTCGGGTAGTGTTTTTCAGTGAGAATCCGATGACCAAATGATAAGAAGAATAACTGACAAGAGTGAAAATTTCTTTAACCGCGCCATCCTGATCAACACAGGGAACCGGAACGTTTTTAACAGCCTGAACAGGGAAACTTACCTGCATAATAAGGCAAAAAAGAATAAGCAGTGTTTTTTTCATGAGTGCTTTATTTTACGAAGAGTTTATCGAGCCATCTTTTCTCAAAAGATTCAATTTTTATAAAGTAGATACCTGCCGGCCAGGGAGATAAATCAATAACCGAAGGCAGATTTATTTTAGTGTTTAGTATTTCCAAACCAAAAGCATTTATGATGTTGATTTTTGCCTCCATTCGGTTGCCCGAAATTGTAAACATACCCTCTGTCGGATTGGGAAAAATTTGAATATCCATTTTATCTGATTCATCAACTGATATAATTATGTCGAGGAAAACAGGAACAATAAAATGCTGAATGTTCTGGGCATTTGTAGTAATGTCAATAGCAGCATAGTATGTACCTGCCCGTAAGCCGGCAGTATTAACAGTTAATGCAATGATTTCTGCAGTTTGTCCTGCTACCTGACCACTCGTGGGAGTAACGGTGAGCCATTCTTGAGTTTTCCCGGCGGACGATTCAGGCGCCGGAAGAATATAACTGATTTCAATAGCGAAATCCATTAAAGTACAAACGTGGCCGGTGTTGGTTATCTGGAACTGATCGGTAATTATTTCTCCACCCA
>RZYY01000330.1 GCA_009930115.1 Sphingobacteriia bacterium
AAATGAATTAATAAAAATATATGACAATATAAGAATTAAGATTTATCAGTTTCAGTTGTTAAGAAATTCTGAGTTTCTGGATGAAGCAATGAAAAATATGAGTTCAATGGAAAAGGATATTTCCTATTTAAAAAGTATTTCATCTAGCCCACAAGATATAAATACTTTTGAGCATCTTAGTAAAAAAATTGACGAATATCAATCCTGTCTTCAGCGGCTTTCTGACCAATGGAATGTTCTTAATGAGCTGAACTGCAAAAGAAGAGATGCCGGCCAAAAACTTATAAATGTATGTATAGAAACAGCTGATGCAGCACTTGAGGGATCTGAAAAAATTTCAACAGAAGCTGCTTCATCTCTTTCAAGTTCTGTTGTTGTAATGATAATCGGCCTTATTATTGCCGTATTTGCAGGTATAATTGCAGCCTTTATAATCACAAGAAGCATTACAAAACCTGTAAACAGGATTATAGAAGGCCTTAATGAAGGATCAGAGCAGGTTGCATCAGCAGCAGGCCAGGTTTCAACAGCAAGCCAGACTCTTGCAGAAGGGGCTTCTGAGCAGGCAGCCTCAATTGAGGAAACATCATCATCACTTGAAGAAATGGCAAGCCAGACAAAGCAGAATGCAGACAATGCAATGGAAGCAGACAGTCTTATGAAGGAAGCCGGAAAAGTTGTTGCCGAGGCTGACTCTTCAATGGATCAATTAAGCAGATCAATGTCTGAAATTTCTTCTGCAAGCGAAGAAACTTCAAAAATAATTAAAACAATAGATGAAATAGCCTTCCAGACAAATCTTCTTGCTCTAAATGCCGCAGTTGAGGCTGCAAGGGCAGGCGAGGCAGGAGCCGGATTTGCAGTTGTTGCAGACGAGGTTAGAAATCTTGCAATGAGGGCTGCTGAGGCTGCAAAAAATACTTCTGCTCTTATTGAGGGAACAGTCAAAAAAGTAAAGGAAGGTGCAGATATTACAGAAGCAACAAATTCTGCTTTTGCTAAGGTAAAGGAAAGCAATGAAAAAGTTGGAGGACTTATTGCAGAAATCGCTGCTGCATCAAATGAACAATCAAAGGGAATTGAACAGATAAATATGGCTGTGTCACAAATGGACAAGGTTACCCAGACAAATGCTGCAAATGCCGAGGAATCAGCCTCTGCCTCAGAAGAAATGAGTGCACAGGCACAGCAGATGAGATCAATTGTTGCAGAGCTTTCAAAACTTGTAACCGGTACATATGAAATGCAGAGTTTTCATTCCTCATCAAGAAGAATTAAAAAAGCTCATCCTCCAAAAACAAAGCAGTTGGGAAAACATGATTACAAAGGCAATGCTCCTTCAAAATTAAGAAGTACTTCAGCAAAGGGACATGAAATTTCACCTGACAAGGTTATTCCTTTTGATGATGATGACGATTTCGAAGATTGGAAATAAAATAAAGCCTGACTAGTGATTGGCCGAAAACACTGAACAAAAAATTCTCGTTTTCGGCCAATCATTAATTAAATCTTGAATTGCATTACCATTTTCTGAATTTCTTCTGATAGTTTTGAAAGCTCTTTTACAGTATCTTTAACCTGGCTGCTTGCACCTTCTACCTGAATAGCAGAGGCACTGACTTCTGCCATATCTCGTGATATTTCTCCTGAAACATTTTTCATTTGACCACTTTGAATGCTAGCATCATTAACCATATCGGATGCAGAATTAATATTTGCAC
>RZYY01000331.1 GCA_009930115.1 Sphingobacteriia bacterium
TCGTACTACCGATCGCGGGGTGAACTGGGGATTGGCCCTCAACAGTGGAATCAGTCTGCAAGAGTTGTATTTTATAAATGATACGCTTGGTTATGCCATGGGAAATTCGGGCCGGTTGTATAAAACAATCAATAAAGGAATTAATTGGCAGCTGATTGAAACCGGAACTACAAGAACTTTAAACAAAATGTGGTTTACACCCGATGGCACTGGATTTATTGTAGGCGACGATGGCATTGTTTTGCGCAAGGCTGCAACGCCAGTGTTCGACATACAATTTACTGTCACAAACGACAGTGGCGATACACTTATCAATGCCGCCATGACTTTCAATTCGGTGGCATACCCTGCCGGAATCAACGAAGTTTCCGGATTAAACAGTGGTTCGTACAATTATATAATCAGTTGTCCCGGGCATCTGAGTGATACCGGCTCTGTTGCTGTTGTTTCAGACACTACTATTGTTATTGAACTAAAGAAATATTACAGCGTTACCTTTCAGCTGAAAAATGTTTTTGACAATCCGGTTTCCGCTGCAGGCGTGATGTTTAATGGAGACTCATTGGTTTCGGATGCTGGTGGCGAAGCTGTTTTCGGCAATGTTCTCAAAGCGACTGGCATGTCAGTACTGGTAAATGAAATTCATTATGTCCCATTCAGTTCAACTGTTTCAATTGCAGGCGATACTGTGATTTTGCTGAGCATTCAGGCCGATATTTCTGCACCGGTTCCCAGTGCTGTAACAGTGATTGATGATCATTCATTCACTGCCAGCTGGACAGCCGGAGCCAATGCAACACAATACGCCCTGTTTGTTTCGGATGACAATTTTGTTTCAACGCTGCCTGGATACGATAGTGTCACCGTTTCTTCACTCAATTATCCTGTTACTGGGTTGACAGCAGGGCAGACTTATTATTTCAGATTAAGATCCTTAAATAGTTATGGATATTCCGCTTACTCATCAGTTGGAACAGCAGAAACCACCACCGGAATTAAAGAAATTTCTGATTGTTTGATTGAGGTTTTTCCAAATCCGGCGAACAGTTATATTGTTGTAAATTCGCACGGGGTGATGTTTCCACAGCGGGTTGATATTTTCAGCGTCAGTGGACAACAGGTGATGTCGCATGAGATTAATGGTATGGAAACCATTGATATATCGGCTCTGCAGCCGGGAGTGTATTATTTGAGAATTATGGATTATGTTCAGCAAATTATTAAACAATAATCCGATTTCCATGAAAGAAAGTTCGACGGTAGAAGAGGTCAGAAAAAAAATGCGTAAGGTGCAAAGATGTATCCGGCAGAATAAGATACAGGAAGCATGGAGCAACCTGGACACTATTGATGCATCGATGATTGAGCAGTGCGGCGAGTCCGAGAAGCAGTTAATTTCAGAAGCTCGTCAGATACTTTTACACATTATGGTTCGTGAACTAAAAGAAAAATAAAATACTATGAAAAAATTCATTTTCATTTTCATGCTGATCATTCCATGTTTATCATCAGCACAATGGAGCTGGCTTAATCCGCAGCTGCAGGGCGATCCGATTAACGACATCGTTTTTGTTTCGGCCAACGATGGTTTCGCCATCACTGGTGGAGGAGCTCTTATGAAAACAACAGATGCCGGAACAACATGGACAATGGAAGGTTGCATTGCTCAGGGCTATCTCACCCATTTGCATTTCAGCGATGCTACAC
>RZYY01000138.1 GCA_009930115.1 Sphingobacteriia bacterium
ACTGATCGAAATCTTCTGACATGATTTCAGTAAGGCCAAGGAACGCTGAAAAAGGGCTTTTTATATCATGGGCCATAATGGAGAAAAACTTGTCTTTTTCGCTATTTATTCTTTTAAGATGCTCCTGGTTTTCTTTCAGCTCTTCCATCACCTTAATTTTATCCACGATCAGCGAAATCTGATGAGCAGCAATTTTGCCCCGGCTGACATCCTCATCATTGAAGATATGGTGACTGTTGAAAGCAATAAGAATGGCCCCCAGTTTTTTGTTACTGGCTGTCAATGGCAAAGCCATAACTGATTTTGTCGGGAATTTTTCGGCAATTCGCCGGCTTTGATAAGGAGAATTGAACACATCTTCGATAATTAAAGGGTGCCCGGCTTTCAGCACGGAATCGGTCAGGGTGGTATCTTCCTCATACTGCGGCATTGATCTGTATTTTTCGGTCGGCATGATGGAAGTGGTAAAAGGAATGGTCTTTTTTTCTTTTTCATCCCACAGCGTGATATAGCAGGCATCGGCGTTGAAAAGCCGGCTGATTTGTACGGAGAGAACTTTGAACAACTCTTCGCTGTCACGGGTGTCAAGTGCCATAGCAGTCATCTGGTTCAGAAGGGTTTGAAACTGCTCACTGGCTTCGAGTTTTTTACGGGCTGTGGTTTGTTCGGTGATGTCACGGATAAAAGCACCAACTCCGGTTTTTTCTTTATTGATTTTCAGTGGAAATTTTCTGGACTCATACACGCGTGAACCGACTGTTTCGACGGAGACCACAATTTTGTTATCACGGATTGCTTTCAGATCAGATTCCTGGCAGTTTTTAGCGTTTTCAGCAGGCATCAGGTCGAAATCGGTTTTCCCGAGAATCAAATTAGCCGGTTTCCCAAAAAAGTCAACATTTTTTTGATTTACAACGATGTACTTCAATTGGTCATCTTTGATGTACACCAAATCATCAGTAGAATTGATAAAAGTTCGGTAGCGCTCTTCACTTTCTTTCAAGGCTTCTTCGGTTTTTTTTCGGTCGGTGATGTCTCTTGATATGGCAATTACGGCTTTTTGTCCGAAATAGTCGACTGGTGTAAGACTAACATCGCGTATTGAATGGCTCCCGTCTTTTCTGATCCCATAAAATTCCAGAGTGCCGGGCTTATCGTGATAAGCTTCTTCGATTTTTTGTTGTACTTTATCCCAGTCATTTTTACCAGGTGCGGCGAAGATTTTCGGAGTTTTTCCTATCAGTTCTTTTCTTGAGCTGCTGTATAATTCTTCAGCAGTTTTATTAATTTCGATGAATTCACCTTTGATATTTTGAATGAAAATAGCATCAGTAACGCTGTTCAGCATTTCCCTGAATGTTTTTTCAGATTGTCGCAGTAAGTGTTCTGTTTGCTTCCGGTGAGTGATATCGTGGAGAATTCCTATTACCATTACTTCATTTTCTGCAGACATTGAGGCAGTACTCACAGATACATGTTTTAAGCTGCCATCTTTTGACATAATTTCAATTTCATACTGACCGGGGATTTTTTCTCCTAATTGTCGGGCTAAATAGCGTTTTTCCACAAACTTACGACTGGTTTTGGTGAGCAGGACTCCAAAATCAAAGTTTGGGTTAGTAGCTTCCTTAAAAGTGTAGCCGGTAATTTCGCTAAACCGCGTGTTCACATAATCATATTTACGGTTACGCAAAAGATAAATACCGTCAAAAGCATTTTCAACCAGCATGCGATAGCGGGTTTCGTTTTCAATGAGGGCTTTCTCAATTTCTTTTTTCCCTGTGATATCAATACAGGTGCCCAGGATAGTATAATCGGAATTCTTTTCGTTTTCAATCAACATCACGTTTTCGAGTATCCAGACTGGTTTGCCGGATTTGCTTTTCATCAGGAGTTCGCTGTTGACAAGGCTGCCGGTAAGTTTAAGGTTTTTCAAAAATTCTTCCCTGTTTTCCTGAGTGAAGTAAAGCTCGGTGGTAGGTTTGTTGATAATATCATCAATGGATTTGTAGCCAAGAATATCGGCAAATTTTTGATTGCACTCCAATAACCTGCCATCAAGAGTTGACTTGTAAATGCCTGCCTGGTTTAATTCAAAGAGCAGGCGATATTTTAATTCGGAGTTTATGAGCTTATCTTCTGTTTTTTTTCGGAGGGATGATGCCTCCTGCAATTGATAAATCTGGAATGCTCTTTTTGATATTTCATTGGCTGATAAATGCATCAGGTTGGCAATTTTTTCGAATTGCTCAAGGCTCATTACAGGTACTTCTTTCCAGGCTTCTACGAAAAGTTTTTTGTCAACGCCGATGGTAGCCGCATAGCTCAATACCTTTTCTTCATCAATTTCGTCATTTTTTACCTGACCAATAAGCCAGTTGGCGATATGTTGTCCCTGCACTGAAATGCTTGCTCCGGCTTTCCACAATCCGGCGCTTGTACATTTGTAAACCAGTACTTTTTCTTTGATGCCGGCGCCAGGCATTGCATCCGATTTGCAACAATTGCGGCTTCCGATTTCAGTTTTTCTGATAATGTCTTTGCACAGCCTGCAAAAATTCGTTGGTTCAGTAATGGGAACTCCTTCTGGTGTTGTAATTAAAGATGCAACACCGGTGGCTGCGCAAAATCTGTTTTGCAAATCCTGCAGTTCTTTCAGATTAATGATGTCGGTGATGCTTAATTTTTCGGTCATTTGATTTGGTTATTGATTGTCAGGTGGGTTATAAGAATAGAAGGTATGTTATAGTGTTTCTGGATAAGGCAAGGTAATTATGAATGTTGACCCTTTGTCTGTTTTGCTTGTTACTTCAATTGTTCCATGATGTTTTTCAACAAGGTCCTTGCAAAGCAGCAGTCCAATGCCGGAACTCGTTTCACCTTCGGTTCCGCTGCGGGAAATTTTCTGGTCAAGTTTAAAGAGTTTTTGGAGCAGTTGATCGTCCATGCCTATGCCGTTGTCAGTTACCACAATTTGTATGTTTGCATTGCTGGTTTTTTTTGCCGAAATGCTTATCTTCCCACCTTTTGGAGTGAATTTTACAGCATTGGAAACAAGATTGCGTATAATAGTGCTGAGCATGGATTGGTCAGCAAACACCATAAATTCTTCGGAAACATTTATGCTGAATTCAAGGTTTTTTCTTTTTATATCGTAATTGATAGCATAAACGGCAGAGGATGCCAATAGCCTGAGCGGGAGCCATTCAGGCCTGAAAGGAATAGAATTCATTTGTACCTTAGCCCAGTCGAGCAGATTTTCAAGAAGTTTAAAAACCTGCGCTGATGAATCATAAAGCAGTCTGGCAAGCCCCTTGACTTCTTCCGGATCGGCGCTTCCTGTTTTTTGTAAAATCAGTTCGCTGATCCCTGTTAATCCGGCCAGAGGCGAGCGCAGATCATGAGCGATGATGGAAAAAAACCTGTTTTTTTCGGCATTCAACCGTGCAAGATTTTGTGCATCCTGTTCGATGATTGTTTTGGATTCGGCCAGCAGTTGATTGGTTTGTTCCAGTTCTTTGTTTCTGCTTAACAAAATTTGCTGTGTTTTACGAAGTTGCAGGTGAGTGTTAACTCTTGCCAGTACCTCGCTGAGGTTGAAAGGTTTTACGATATAATCCACAGCTCCTGCTTTAAATCCTTCGACAATATCTTCCGTTTCATTTTTTGCAGTAAGAAAAATTACCGGAATGTCCCTGTATTTGCGTTGCGATTTGATGATCCTGCAAACTTCGTAACCGCTCATTCCGGGCATCATTATATCGAGCAGGATGAGATCAGGAATTGTGTTTTCAAGAAATTTCAGTGTATTTTCGCCTGAATTGGTGATGTAAAGTTTGTGCTTCTGATCTTTCAACAGCGAGGAGATCAGTTGCAAATTACGCGGATTGTCGTCAACTATGAGAATAGAAGAAGGGCTTTCGTGTAAAGTATTATCTTGTTTGGTCATATTCCGTGTGTTTATTTGTTCATAATGATTGTTATCATTTGTTCGAGATGATTCAGCACATTGATAAATTGAGCAAAATCGTAATTTTCGACGGAATTTTTTAGTTGTTTTGCCAAAAAGCCACAATGTGACACTTGATAATTTCCACTGATTTTCTCGAGTTTCAGGATCATTTTTTCAGAAACATCAATGTCCATATACAATTTAAGATTTTTAAGAAGCGGCATAATTTCATTGCTGCAGTCTTTCTGAAGTTGCACGAGTTTATCAGGAGTTATTGCAAATTTTTCGGGATCAAGGACACTCTCCGTTTCAGCGTCGGATTTTAGTTTTAACTGTTTCTCGGGTATTTGATGAGGAAGAAATTTCATCAGACAGTCAACCATTTCATTACGGGTTAGTGGTTTAAGCAAATAATCATCAAACATTTCCAGGATGTTTTTTTCTTCTTGTTTCATGGTTGATGCAGTAAATGCAATGCAGGGTATTTTATTTGTTTTTGGATTTGATCTGAGAAGTTTTATTGCTTCATAACCATCCATTTTAGGCATTCGCAGGTCCAGAAGAATAAGATCGGGTTGATGTACACTTGCAATTGTTATCCCGTCATTTGCACATCTTGCTTCCAGAACATACAGATTGAGCTGAAGCAGAAAAGTTTTTGCAAGTTCCCGGTTATAATCAACGTCATCAATCACAAGGACTGTAGCTGGTTCGAACCTGATCTCCTTTTCCGTCCATTCAAACCTTCTTTTCCGGTCCGGCTGGATGGTAGTGATTTTTATATTTTTAAATGATGCTGTAAATGTACTTCCCTTTCCATGTTCGCTTTTAAGTTTTAGGGTACCATTCATCATTCGCACCAGTCTGTTGGTAATGGCAAGTCCAAGACCTGTACCGCCATATTTCCGGGCGTTGTCGCTTTCAACCTGAACAAATGCATCAAAAATCGACTGTTTATGTGTCTCAGGGATTCCTATTCCTGTATCACTGACTTCAATATCAAAATCTATGTTTCCGGGCTGATCTGCTGCCTGTTGGTGTTTAACATCAATACTTACACTGCCTTTTGGGGTAAATTTCACTGCATTGCCCAACAAATTGAAAAGAATTTGTCGCAATCTGACATTATCAATCTGAATAATCCGTGGGAAATCTTTTTCAATATTGATGCTGAAATCCAATTGTTTTTCGCTGATTTTTGCGGAGAAAATTCTTCCCACTTCATGGATGAGGTTTTCGAGTTCTGTAGGCTCTTCAATGATTTCCATCTGACCAGCTTCAATTTTCGAAAGGTCAAGGATGTCGTTGATCAGATGCAACAGTGTTTTTCCGCTGTTCAGGATTCCCTCGAGATAGCTTTTTGATTTTATGTCGGTAGCGCTGTTGTAAAGTATTTCACTAAAACCAAGGATGGCATTCATCGGGGTTCGGATTTCGTGGCTCATGCTGGCCAGAAATTCCGATTTTGATTTGCTGGCCTGTTCGGCTTCCCGTCGCCGTTCGATAATTTCTTTTTCAAACTTTGTTCGGGCAATGGTTCCGGCAATAATTTCACCTGCGAGCCTGAGTAGGTCTATATGTTCGCCCGACCATTCGCGGATGCTTTTCACAGAATCGAAACCAATGAACCCGACCAGTTTGACCCCGTAAAACATTGGAATTGCTAACAATGATAGAATTCCCTGTGGTTCAAGTATTGCCTTTTCAACATGATACTGATTATCGATTTCACTTACCAATGGAATATAAACGTGCTCTTTCCGGCTGAATTTTACTTTCCAGCGGGGTACAAATTCGAATGGAACATCCTGCAGGTTTTCGATTTCGGGCGAAATGCCTTCGTTGCACCATTCAAAAGTATTGCTCACTGTGTCTTTGACTTCGTTGTATTCAAAAATGTAAACTCTGTCAACCCGGGCATATTCACCAAGTTTTTGCAAGGTCTGATTGATGTTTTCGGTAATTTCATCAGGTTTTGATTGTACAAGTTTAGATGAAAACTCGACAATTAGCTGGTGTAATTTACTCAGCGATAGTAGTTTTTCTTCCGTTAAATATTGTTGGGTAATATTCCTGACAAAAAAAGCTGCACCACTGTTGTCGGCAAATGGAGCGAAACGCCCTTCATAAAACTCTTTGTTTTGATTTTGTGGCAAAAGATATCTTACAACTGTAACTTTATTATTTGTCAGCGCTTGTTGAAAAGCATTATCAATCTCAGTATTAATATCCTGAGGAAGAAAATTACCAAAATGACGGTTCAGAAAAATTTCAGGTTGCACAAGTAAATCCTGATCGCGTCGGGTAAAACAGTTTTCGATGATTCCGGATTTGTTTAATACAAAAACAAGATCGGGAAATGTGCTGAGTATTTCATCCGAAGGTTTTCTGTTTGACTTTTGCACATTGGAAAGAGAAGGACTGCCTTTATTTTCAGATAATACCTGCTGATTAATTTCAGGGTAAAGCAACCATAAAAAAGTGTCAGATTCTTTTGAATTCTTCTTCATCGGAATACATTCCGAAGTCATCAAAAGTTGATGCCCATTCTTTGTTTTCAGGGAAATAGTCCGTTGTACTTCATCACCGTTTTTCAATTGCTCTGTCAAAGCGGGGATGTCCGTTGATTCAATCTTGGTCAGAAAATGAAAAATGTTATCCTCATTCCCAGGCAGATGCAACTCTTGATCTGATTGAAAACGGGTAAAAAGTATGTTTCCCGAAACATCGGTAATGATTATTCCTTCAATTGGTTTCATAATCTTAAAAAAAGATGATCCGAAATCGAGCGCTAATATCGGTGATTATTGGTAAAGAGCTTAAATGTATCATTGATTTTTGATGTAAATGTATAAATTCCTTACAATATGATGGAAAGATTATTTTTACACCCTCGGAGATTAGTTGCAGAATGAGGTATTTCCTGATTTTGTGAATTAAAATTTTGATTACTGGATAATATTTTTTATGTTTGCTCCATAATTTTCTTCCATGCAAATTATCAAAACAAGAATAAAACAACTCAGTAAGGACTACCTTGCTGAGATAATTGGTTATCGCAGAGAATTGCACCGGCACCCCGAACTTTCGATGCAGGAATACAACACCAGTCGTTTTGTTATCAGCAAATTGACTGAAATGGGGGTAGGCCATATCTGTTCAGTTGCCGGTACAGGTGTTATGGCAATGATTGAGGGCAAAAATCCTCACAAAACGACCATTGCTTTGCGTGCAGATATGGATGCACTGCCTATTAATGAATTGAATGAAGTGGAATACAAATCACAACATCCTGGTGTAATGCATGCTTGTGGCCATGATGTTCATACTGCTTCATTGCTTGGGACAACAAAAATACTTTACAGTTTGAAGGAAGAGTTCGAAGGTACCATAAAACTTTTTTTTCAGCCTTCTGAAGAAAAATATCCGGGCGGTGCTACCATGATGATCGGGGAGGGGGTGATGGAAAACCCTCATCCGGTTCATGTTTTTGGTCAACATGTTCTGCCGGACCTTGAAGCGGGTAAAATAGGCATTAAAAGCGGACAATATATGGCTTCTACTGACGAGATTCACCTTGTGGTTAAAGGGAAAGGAGGGCATGCCGCCAATCCCTGGAAGAACATTGATCCGGTGCTTATTGCAGCTCATATCCTCATTGCGTTGCAACAAATTGTCAGCCGGAATGCCAATCCTGAAATCCCGACTGTCCTGTCATTTGGCCGGATCATTGGTGACGGCCAAACCAATATCATTCCTGATGAGGTTATTCTTGCCGGGACGATCAGGACATTTGATGAGAATTGGCGAAAAGAAGTTCATCAGCGCATTACACGAATTGCAAAAAGTATCGCTGAGGGAATGGGCGGATATTGCGATGTAGATATTCATCATGGCTATCCTTTTCTTTACAACGATCCTGATCTGGCTAACGAGGTGAGAAGCTGGGCGGTAAAATATCTGGGTGAGGAGAATGTGACAGACCTGCCGTTTCGAATGACAGCCGAAGATTTCTCCTATTTTGCCAGAGAAGTACCTTCATGTTTCTATCGCCTGGGAACTGCCAATGCCGAAAGAGGAATTACTTCCGGTCTGCACACAGCAACTTTTGATGTAGATGAATCAGCATTAATGACAGGTATGGGAATAATGGCCTGGTTTGCTGTGAATGCTTTAATGCAGACAAAGAAATAACTCATTCCAAACAACCTTTACATCAAGAAAAAATGTCCGGGAATCTATCCGATCCCGTCGGGGTCGCATTATTCGCATTAATACGTTTCTCAATTGGTTAGAATAACGAATCCGAAGGATTCAAATGTTTTTAGAAAAAATGTCCGGAAATTTATCCGACCCCGTCGGGGTCGCA
>RZYY01000332.1 GCA_009930115.1 Sphingobacteriia bacterium
CTACTGACATCACAACTGTTTCGGCTATGTTAAACTGGACCCCCGGGGGGGAGGAAACGATATGGAATATTTTATGGGGTGAAACAGGTTTTGATCCTGAAAATGCCGGGATTCTGATTGAAGAGGTGATGCAAAATTCCTATTTCCTTGAAGGGCTGTCGCCGGCAACCAGTTATGATTTTTATGTGCGGGCTGTTTGTGATGTAGGTTATTACAGTGCCTGGGCAGTCCCGGGATTTTTTACCACCGGGGAAGAACCAGTGGTTACAATTCCAACTGTTTTTACAGCAATAGTTGAGCAAATCACCCAAACAAGCGCGGTTTCAGGTGGAAATATAATCTATAATGGCGGAGCTACAATCATTTCATCTGGTGTGGTTTGGAGTACAACTGAAAACCCCACTGTCGAAATCAATGAAGGAATGACCAGCGATGGCACTGGAAGTGGATCGTGGATGAGCGAACTCACAGAACTCACTCAAGCAACATCATATTTTGTCAGGGCTTATGCGACTAATACCGAAGGAACCGGTTATGGAGAGCAGCTTGCGTTTGAAACACTTTCAGGAACGCCGCCAAACTGGATTGTCAATCCGTTTTTCCAATACAATATGCAGATCATCGGGCAACTGCAATATGAAGATGGTGGAATTTCACTGAATGGAAATGATATAGTTGCCGCTTTTGTGGGGGAAGAATGTCGTGGAGTGATGTCGCCCGATCCTGGTTTTATGGGTATTATTTTTTTAACTGTAGGATCAAATCAGCAAACAGGCGAAATAGTAACCTTTAAAGCTTATCTGAATGACTCGGGTGAGATCGTTGATCTGAACCAGACATTGGTTTTTGAGAATCAGTTGCAAACCGGAAGCATTTCCCAGCCATATATTTTCGGCTTTTATCCAACCGGTCCGCCAAACTGGGAACCCAACCCTTTCCTGCAATACAACATGCAGATCATCGGGCAACTGCAATATGAGGATGGGGAAATCTCAATGAACGGGAACGATATTGTCGGCGCTTTTGTGGGAGAAGAGTGCCGGGGGGTCATGTCGCCCGATCCCAACTTTATGGGAATCATATTTTTGACTGTAGGGGACGACCAGCAAACAGGCGAAACGGTGACTTTTAAGGCCTATCTGGCTGATGAGGACAGAATAGTTGAGCTTAACCAGGTGTTGGTTTTTCAGAATCAGATGCAAACCGGGAGTATTGGCAGTCCTTACATTTTTAATTACCACGAACTGGTTAGTCACACTTTAAATTTGATCCAGGGTTGGAGTGGAATCTCAAGTTATATCATTCCTTCTGATTTGGAGTTGGAAAGTTTGTTCTCAGAGGTGGAAAGTGATCTGGTCATTTTGCAAAATTTTAATGGTTTTTATTGGCCTGCTGCAGGTACCAATACCCTTGGAAGCTGGGACAGCCAATCAGGTTATCAGATTAAAATGGAATTTCCACGGCAGTTAACTTTCACAGGTTTAACCCAGAATGATCCGGTTGTTTCACTCAATTCCGGATGGAATTATCTGTCGGTTCCGGTGGCCTGCAACATTGCGGTGGATGTTTTGTTCGCACCGGCTTCGGAGCAGTTGGTTATTGTGAAAGACATTGCAGGCTATGGTGTGTACTGGCCTGAAAAGAATATCAACACAATCGGTGTATTAAACCCGGGAAAAGCTTACTTTGTGCTGATGAGCAGT
>RZYY01000333.1 GCA_009930115.1 Sphingobacteriia bacterium
TTAACAGCCTTGAAAACGTCTGAAAATCAGTACAATAATATATTTCCCTATCTAAAAAGTAAGTAAAGGTAAGCGCACGACTTACCTTTAATTTGCTGACAGTGAATAATATAGGTGATTACATGTTATTTTTGTGTATCAAAATTTAAATGATATGCAACAAAACCTAATTTTAATCACTGATGCCCAGCTTCAAAAAATCGTTACCGATGCTGTCAGCGCATCACAGCAACCTGTCAGCCAACCACCGGCAGAAATATATCTGATTGGTTTACAAGGCCTTGCCGACCATTTCGGCATATCCGTTACCACTGCATGGAGGCACGCCAAGCACCTACCAAAGTACAGGCTCGGCAGACGACTCATGTTCAAACTTTCAGAAGTTGAACAACAACTGAGGCAGCAATGAACAGCGAAACCATGTTCGGCGACATCGTTGGCAACCTGCCAGAACCGCTAAAAGGGTCGGTCAACCAGTTGAAACCTGATGAGCAGGATGTTTTCCTGGTCGCCGCCTTGTCTGTACTTTCAGGATTGCTGCCGAATTACAAAACGACTTATCATGGCAGGGTCATTGAAGCCAATCTGTACGTTTTTATTTGTGGCGGATTTGGCGGCGGCAAGGGCGCCGCAAGCTATGCAAGGCACTTTGCCGAGCCCGTGCACCAATACGTCAGATCGTTGGAGCAGCCAGCACCGGAAGGCAAAACACCGCAAAGGCGCATGCATTTTTTGCCGGCAAACAGCTCAAAATCGGCATTCCTTGAGGCCTTAGCCAATAATGGACGTGGCCAGTTATTTGAGAGCGAATCGGACACGCTTTCGGACATCCTGAAACAGGACTACGGGGCATTTTCCGACGTCCTGAGGGCGTCATTTCACCACGAAACAGCAAGGTTTATGCGCCGGCAAAACAGCGAATATTTTGAAATTATTGATCCAAGTCTGTCAGTCCTTTTGACTGGCACACCGAACCAGATGAAACGACTTGTGCCCTCAGTTGAAGACGGTCTGATGAGCAGGTTTTTGTTTTACTTGATGCCACCGGATGGTCATTTTGCCAACGTTTTCGAACAAAACGAACCAATTGATCCGTATTTCAGGCAAGTCGGCGAAAATTTTTTAGAACTTTACAAATGGTTGTTGACCAATTTAGAGCCCGTAAGGTTTATATTTACAGAACCACAGCAGCAGCAATTTTTGACTTATTTCCAGGAACTCAAAACCGACCTGTCAGCAGATTACGGCGAGGTCATGCAAGGCGTCGTTAATCGGTATGGGCTACAATTCACCAGGCTGGCAATGATTTTAACGATTTGCCGAGCTTTTTATGAAGGCAGTCTATCGCTGGTGCTAACGTGTTCAGAAATTGATTATCAGAACGCCTACGACCTGATGCAGGTTTTCATTTCGTCCAGCCTGCAAGTTTTCAGCATTTTAAGCAAGGCCGACGGATCAGAACTGCCAAACGAAAAAAGACGTTTTGTTGACAGCTTGCCTGCCGAATTTAATACAACTGAAGCCATTTTAACCGCTGAAGTAGTCGGCCTGCCGGAGAGGTCAATGTTCCGTTTTTTGAGCGACAACCTTTATTTTGAAAAAAAATCACATGGTAATTATATTAACAAACTGAAAAACAATGCATTACCATCAAATTATTCTGCATGAACTCTATGGCAAGCCGAAAATAA
>RZYY01000139.1 GCA_009930115.1 Sphingobacteriia bacterium
TATTGAAGAGCTGACCGACAATTCAGCAAAAATGAGTCCTAACGAAATTTTAAATTATCAGTTAAATTATTTCGTAAGGTGTCTCGAGAGTGCCATGAAGAATTACCTCACCAAAGTTACTTTTATTCACGGTGTGGGCGAAGGTGTGCTTAAGGAAAAAATGGCACAGATAATCAAAGAATACGAAAATGTGCGCACGCGTGATGCATCAATGCATAAATTTGGCTATGGAGCAACCGAGGTGCTTATTTGGCACAGCACTTCAGTTTAAAACCTCACATTCTATACTAAGGTTGTTCATTTCTTAACTTGTACTGTTAAACAAAGAATCCGGAATATTTTTTTCAGAATTTTTATTGAAAATATTTTTCAGGATAAAAAAACATTTTCAAAAGTCTGCTTTGTTTTCAAAATCATTTTATACCTTTGAAATCCAAAAAGTAAAGGAAGCAGTTTTATTTATTAACCAAAACAATTTCAATTATGAAACAAGCAGTTACTTTCAGAAATGTTTTGCTGGCCATCTTTTCAATCTTGTTGGGTGGTATCATGCAGGCACAGCCACAGGGCGATTACATAGCAGTAATTGGATCATCGGATTTCAAAAAAGTGGTTTTGTTCAATTACGAAGACGGATCGCTGGCTGTTGACAATTTTATAGACTTTTCGGCGCTTGACCCGGGAACGCTTAAACAGATCGTCAGGGTAGGGGATGAATTATGGGCTACTGACCAGACAAAAGACCGCATTTATCGTTTCATGCTTGATGGAACATATATTTCAACAATCACCGGTGCTTTGGATAATCTGCGTGGGTTACGCCAGATTGGGAATGAAGTCTGGCTGGCCAATGCAGGATCGCAGAACGGAGCTCCAGGGAATGCTGTTATCAAACTCGGGCTTGACGGTACGATATTGGGTAATTATCCCGTAGAAGGCAGCCCGTGGTCATTCTGGCCATACATTAATAATAATGTGCTCATCAGCTTTTCAACTGCATCAAGCTTTGTATCGCAGATTGCAATTTTCGATCAGAATGTTGGTTTTGTGGGTTCTTTCAATACACCCGGAGAAATTAATTTTATTCAGCAGGTATCCGAAATGCAAAATGGCGATTTCCTTGCCGCTTCTTTCTCAAATGTAAGCGGTGGCATCAGTTCCGGTATTCATCATTATAATCCACAAGGTGTTTATCAGAATATTATCGGCGGAACTGGTGGCACGGGTCCGCGCGGATGCTGGGAGCTTGGCAATGGAAATGTGATGTGGACAAACGGCTCAGGTATTCATATTGCTGATGTGGTAAACGGAACAAGTCAGGTTGTTTATACCGGTCAGTTTCATCTGACTGAACGGATGCAGTTTGGCTCGGGTGCTGTTGGACTCCCATTTGCCGAAGATTTTGAAATAATTCCTCCCGAGGGGTGGGAAATTTATAATATGGATGGAGGAGGAGAAGAATGGCTGCCATCAACTGACCAAAATCATACTACAGGTGGCAGTGTGTCTGCATTTCATGATTTTGGACTCTCTGGTTATATGGAAGATGGGTGGATTGTTACCCCGGCTCTGGATTTCCCGGAATTCAATGATATTACCCTGTCATTCTGGTCATACAACAATTGGCCAACTTATTATTACAAAAACAGTGTGCTTATTTCAACCGGTAGCGGTGATCCGGCAAGTGGTGATTTCGTGGAAGTTTGGGCGGCTGAATCAGTTGCCAGCGAATGGATACAATCTATTGTTGATTTGAGCAGCTACTCGGGAAATATTGTGTACGTCGCTTTTCGCTATCAAGGTGATGATGCAGATGCCTGGTACCTCGACGATATTTTGATTGAGGCTGCAGTTCCTGTACTTAATCCGCCGCTTAATCTTTCGGCTACCGTTGATCTGAATGATGTTACTCTCAACTGGGATGCCCCGCAGGCAAAAGAATTGCTTGGCTATAATATTTACAGGGACGAGGTCATATTGAACTCTGCACCGGTTACTGCAACAACCTATTTCGATGAAGACCTGGTTGCCGGAAATCATTTTTATGGTGTTTCGGCAATTTATACCAATGGAGAATCGCCAAAAGCAGGACCTGTTCAGGTAATGATTACAGGAAATGTCGGGAAAATTCATGGTTTCATTCGCGACGCAGTAACACACATAACTATAGATCAGGCTACAATTACTGCCACAAATGCTGATAATGGCACATTGACTTTTATGACGCCATTTGGTGCCTATTATTCCCTGCGATTACCGGCAGGCACTTATGATCTGACCTGCACAGCAGAAGGATATGAACAGGCTGTCGCTGAAGATCTGGTGGTGATCGAAAATATGAATAAAGGTTATACATTCTATCTGGAACCGATTCCCGTTGAACCACTTACGGGAATTGCCGATCCGGCAGGCAGTGGTTTCAGAATTTATCCAAATCCGGCAGATGAAATAATCACCATCGAAGGAAAAGATTTACAAAAAGTTCAGATTACAGATCAAACCGGGATGATTATTTGTGAAAATCAATTAAACAGCTTCTCAACTCAGGTTGATATTTCGAAATTAACTTCAGGTCTTTATTTTGTTATGGTTTATACTTTACAGGATGTTTCTGTTAAAAAACTAATTATCAAATAATCAGAACATACTTTTCAACCAAAACAGCCGGTCAGATAATTTTTGACCGGCTTTTTTTTGAAATCTGCACGATTTTTATGTTGATTCTGAAAGCAGATTAGTCAGGTAAAAAAACTCTTCAAGACACAATTGCTCAGGACGTTTGGTAAAAATTGAAAATTTGTCGGGGTCTATTCTGTCTGTCCAAAAGACTTTCAGTGAATTTTTGAGAGTTTTTCTTCGCTGGTTAAAAGCAGTTTTTACAATTTTAAAGAACATTTTTTCATCGCAATCCGGTTTAAAATTTTCCTTGCGGGTCAGCCTTATCACTGCTGATTTGATTTTTGGCGGCGGATAAAAAACCTGTTCCCCGACAGTGAAAAGATACCTGATGTCGTAAAAAGCGCCAAGAATAACTGTTAATATGCCGTAGGTTTTGTTACCTGGTGCAGCGGAAAGCCTCAGAGCTACTTCTTTTTGAACCATTCCGACTACTTCCGGAATCCTGTCCCGATGCTCAATGATTCTGAAGAAAATCTGGCTGGAAATGTTGTAGGGGAAATTCCCTATAATTGAAAATTGATCATGAAACAAAGCAGATGGGTCAATTTTGAGAAAATCGGCTTCAATGATATGCGGGCCAAGATCAGGGAAAATGTTTTTTAAAAACTGAACAGATTCGGGGTCAACTTCAACTACTTTCAGATTTTCAGTCTGATGCATGAGATATTTTGTTAACACACCTGTACCCGGGCCAATTTCCAGAACATTTTTTCTTTTTGTCAGACTGTCGGTGATTTTACGGGCAATGTTCTCATCTTTCAGAAAATGCTGACCTAATTTTTTTTTCGGTGTGACGGAGGGCATGATCCGGATTTTTTGTTGTCAGTTTTTCAGTCGGTGTTACGGTTGTTTTAAAAGATATCAGCAAAAACAGCATACAGTTTTTTATAACCTGTTACTGATTAATCAGTTTGTCATATCTCCCCGCAGGTTTCTGAATCGTTTTCGGGCTTCCACAGTGTAAAGGCTTCCGGGATAATCGAACAGAATTTTTTCGTAAAGTTCTTTTGCTGTGACAATATCGCCAAAATGATTTTCGTGAAGCTGGGCACGATGCCAGAGTGCGTCATCGGCGAGGAGATCCTGGGGATACATACTTACAATGCTGGCGTACAGACTGTCTGCCTGGTCAAACTTTCCTTTTCTGAGCATAATTCCGGCCTTTTTGTAAATCACATCATCATTGAGCGAATGCCACAACGAGAGCATCTGTATGGAATCGAGTGTGATTAATGCTTTGTCGAAATCATTCCGGTAAATTAATAAATCAGCTCTTGAAAAAATACCCAGTGCAGTGTAAGTACTGTCGAGATCAATATTATCGCTGATAAGCAGTGACAACTCCATGGCATCGTTTGCAATGAGTTTTGAAGTTGCAGCTTTCAGTACATCCAGTTGTGCTTTTGCCCAGCCAAATTCGCCGATATAATAGGACAATTTTGCATTTTTAAATTTTGCCAGATGTCCGATCGGATCGTGCTTAAAATCGTAATCCACCTGTGAATAGAGCAGGGTGGCATCCCATACCTTACCGGAGAAGAGGAGGACATCAGCAAGTTCGATTTTTGATTCTGCTTTCATATTTGCATTAATTGAAGGCATTTCAACAGCTTTCTCAAGCAGTTCGGTGGCATAATTGGTGTTGTAGAGGTAAAATGCCTGCAAATGAGCCATATATCGCATAATTGTTACCGTGGATGAATTGTATCCAAATTCCTCAAGGGCTTTATGGTATTCATTTTCAAGGTCAAGCAGATCGGCTTTTGTATAATCATATCGGTTGATTACTTTCAGGTATTTTGCATTGAGCAGACCAATACGGGAATCGAGGTAGAACGGTGAGCGTTCTCCTTTTTCAAGAAGGTAATTGTAGGCATCAATGGCAACATCATAATATTCATTGGAAATACAAAGTGATGCAAGCTCGTAAACACGGCTGCCCTGTTCCTGTAGCCGCTTGTCAAGAGATTTGGCCTGAAGGAGTGCCCTATCAAAATCGCGCTGTTGGACCGAATGCCATATTACAATTTCGGAATAGTGGGTTTTGTCGGGTGTTCGCTGTATTCTTCTGAGCAGTTCACGTCGCAGAATTTCATTTTTGGTGCCTTCTTCGTCGCTTTCAAGTGCTGTCTGAAGTCTGCTTTTAACGATTTCAATTTTCGAAAGGTCAGTATCGAGCAGGTCAAGGTATTCGTTCACCATTTCTTCGTATTGTCCTAAGCGTTGGTAAATGCCGGCAAGGTCAAGGTGAAAAGTCTGATCGGGGAACAATTCGCGGCCTTTCAGATAAGTTTTGATGGCATAATCAGTTAGTCCCCTGTAATTGAATGCATTAGCCAGATCACGGATTTGCCCGGCTACTTGCGGAACGTTTTTCAGTGCATCATCGAATAACCTTGTTGCTTTTTCCTGATCACCCGACAGTGAGTAAATGTATCCCTGGTCAACATCATACCGGATTCTGCTTCTGTCTGATTTCTGCATCTTATTTACTGCTTTAAGTGCCTGCTTGTATTGCTGAAGTTCGATCAGACAAAAGAGGTAATAATTGTAGAAGAAATAGCTTTCTTTTTCGTCAAACAACTGTTCGTAAAGTACAACTGCTTTCTCATAATCCCTGTTGCGAAAATATTCGGCTGCAAGTTTTTCTTTATCAGGCTCCTGTTTTTTCTGACTGAAAGTTTCTGCTTTCGGGAAAGCAGGAATATCCTGCGCCCGGGAAGTTGTTCCGAAAAAGAATAGTGCCAGAAGGATAGTAAGGAGATTTTTCATAATATTTAGCCTGATGTTGTCGAATTTAACCAATAAATCGACAGCTTTAGTATAATATTCACATTTTTTGGGATGAACAAATACTACGATAAGAAAGTATGAATAAAAAAAGAATTTTAGTCTATCCGGTCAAAACCAGTAAACGGGATGAGGACTTCAGGGATTTTTATACCGTCAGGTGACTGATTGTTTTCGAGCAGCGCAGCAACTACTCTTGGAAGTGCAAGTGCACTGCCGTTCAGTGTATGGGCGAGTTCGGTCTTACCTTCAGCAGTTTTGTAGCGTAATTTCATGCGATTCGATTGAAAACTCTCGAAATTGGAAACCGAGCTGACTTCCAGCCATCTTTTCTGAGCGGCTGAAAAGACCTCAAAGTCGTAGGTCATTGCTGAGGTAAAACTCATGTCTCCACCACAAAGTCTTATAATTCTAAACGGAAGTCCGAGTTTTACAAGGAGTGAAGCTACATGGTTCCGCATTTCTTCAAGGGCTGAATATGACAGTTCCGGAGTAGTTATCTGAACAATTTCAACTTTATCAAATTGATGGAGTCTGTTTAATCCGCGAACATCAGCACCCCATGAACCTGCTTCACGTCTGAAGCAACTGGAATAGGCCACATTTTTAACGGGTAGATCGCTCTCTTTCAAAATAACATCCCGATAAATATTTGTGATGGGAACTTCGGCAGTAGGGATCAGGTAAAATTTATCGACTGGTGCATGATACATTTGTCCGTCTTTGTCAGGTAATTGTCCTGTACCGTATGCTGAGGCTTCATTTACCATCAGAGGAGGCTGATATTCGAGGTAACCTGCTTTGGTACCTTCATCGAGGAAGAAATTGATAAGTGCTCTCTGCAATTTTGCTCCTTTACCTCTGTAGAACGGAAATCCTGCTCCGGTAACTTTGTTGCCCAAGTCAAAATCTATGATGTTATATTTTTTAATAAGGTCCCAATGTGGAAGGAAATCACCGGTAAGTTGAGGAAGTTCGCCGTGTGTAAAAACTTCTTGATTGTCTTCGGCAGATTTGCCGGCAGGTACAAGATGGTGAGGTATATTTGGAATCTGAACCAGCGCTTTATTCATTTCATTGACATAAACCTCAAGATCTTCAGCCATTGCCTTAGCTGCAGCTTTGAGTTGAGCTGATTGTTCTTTCAGGCTGGCAGCTTCATTTTGTTTCCCGGTTTTGATCAGTTGTCCGATACTTTTTGCAACCCGGTTGGCCTCAGCAAGGGTTTCATCCATTTTTGTCTGGGTAGTACGGCGTTTTTCATCCAGTTCAAGAATGGTTTCAATGAGATTGGTTGCATCAAAGTTTTTAACTTTCAGCCGGTTTATAACCTCATTTTTGTTTTGTCGAATTACACTGATTTGTAACATTAGCTCAAAGTTTGATTTACCAAAAATAAAAAAATCTCCCGCCAAAAATATTCTAACAGGAGATTTCCCAATAATTACGTGTTAATTATTTAATTCCGTTTAATTTGCAGGGCTTTCGTTTTCAATCGGGATTACCGAAACAAATGACCGGTTGTTTTTTCTCCTTTTGAATTCAACGATACCGTCAACAGTGGAAAAGATGGTATGGTCTTTCCCAAGACCTACGTTAAGTCCCGGATTGTGAACTGTGCCACGTTGCCTGACAATAATGTTGCCGGCTTTGGCAAACTGACCACCGTAAATTTTTACACCCAGCCGCTTGCTGTGCGATTCACGACCGTTTGATGAGCTTCCTGCACCTTTTTTATGTGCCATGATATTTTATTTTTAATGTTTCACAAAAATTATGCACCAGCTAAAATTTCTTCGATTTTGATTTTGCTGAAATATTGTCTGTGGCCATTTTCTTTCTGGTAGCTTTTTCTGCGTTTTTTCTTGAAAACGATTACTTTGTTTCCTTTCAGGTGCGAAAGAATTTTGGCTGTTACAGAGGCGCCTTCAATGAGAGGTTTCCCTACATTTACTGTATCTTCAGCATCAATCAGCAGCACTTTGCCGAAGGTAACCAGATCCCCTTCATTGCCCTCAAGGCGGTGAACATAAATCTGCTTATCTTTTTCAACTTTAAACTGTTGTCCAGCGATATCAACTATTGCGTACATCTTTTTTCAGGTATAATTTTCTTCCAAAATTGGGGCGCAAAAGTAGAAAAAAAATCAAACTTCCAAATCATTTATCAGATAATTTTTTAAAAATGAGAAAAATTGTAATTATTTTCCAAAGATGGAAAAAATTGATGAGTCAGAACGTTTGTTTTGATAAAAAAAAAGTTATCACCAGTACCTGTGAAAAACTTTTCGAAAAATTTGATAAATTTATGATTCATTTCAAAGATTGTTTTATTTTTGCATCCATAGTTTCAGCCTAAATAATAACCGGAAAGATATTTACTAACCAATTCCATCAATATGACGAAAACAAGACTTAACCAAAACAAACCTCCCTAAGTGGCTTTTGATTAAATCATTAGCTTAATTTTTTTTTTAAATTTCCAGAATTTAAATCAATGTATTCAATCATTTTACTAACCAAAACAAATTATCTATGAGACAATTTACAAACCTGCTGTTGGTGATAATGCTCTTATCGTCAGCAGTGCTGTATTCACAGCGTAACAGCACAGGGTTGACCGGTAATGATCTCGATCAGTTCAAAATAGAACTGATGAATCAACCGGTTACCGATGTTGCTCCCGGTACTTATCCGGGTAACCAGGTAATTCCGTCAGACGCAGATTATGACCTGCAGTTTGAGTTTGTATGCGGCGACGCA
>RZYY01000334.1 GCA_009930115.1 Sphingobacteriia bacterium
ATTAAATACAAGGGCTGCATCGCCTCTGGGAATGTATCTGTCAATAATATGAACCGTTTCCTCTGATTTTAAGTATTCATATTTTTTAATTAGCGAACTACAGTGTTTTCCGGGTAAGAAGTAGATGGGTTTCATTGTTTTTTTCTTCCTATTAAAAACTATATCCAGCGTGGAATTGCAAATTAAGTAACCAACTGTCGTCGTTAAACATATAGCCGTAATCAGCACGAAGGAACAGCCCGTTTTTACCAGAAAAGACATACCCGAAGACTCCTCCTGTATGCATATTCTCTGTAAAAACAGCAAATAATTCCCCTAGGAGAAAGTGTTTATTTTTTCCAATCCTGATATTATAGGCAATCCCCGGTACCGTTTCGTAAAAAATGTAATTATTGACAAAAATTCTGGCTGAGTGAATTAGTTTTCTGTGCAGCATAATTCGTTCATAGCTGAGACTGAACGGAAGCCCGATACCGGCCATTAGGGTATGTCGCCTGCTGTATGCTGTGGTATCCTTGTAAAATGAGAACTTTACGCCTGCATCTGTCGAAAAATAAGCAAGCCTTTTCGAATTTATGGTTTTTCCTCCCAGAAGGCCGGTGGTGCGCACAAAAAGCCCTAAATCTTTTGAGGGAAGGTAGGTGGCCTCAAGGCTGAGGCTTACTCCGGGAAGTATTTTTTTTACTTCAATAAAATTATCCTCCCAGTCTCCATAATAATACACCCCATAACGATGAAATGTATTTTCTCTAAAGTGGGTGAAAAGAAAATGAATCCCTGCATCACCTGTGAATGAAAAATGCGTTTTGTTGAGTATTTTATAGGTTGCATGAGCTCCAAAATAATGGTTGTAAGCACGAATTTGGATATCTGAATTGCTGTAATGCTTATAGATAGAATTCCATTCGTCATATACTGAATCTCCTTTCAGTGTACTTTCATAATAGGTTATATTACGGATAACCCAATGTTTACGATAGGATAACCCAAGCGAAAACCTTTCATTCAAGGGACACGAGATGCCGAGTTGATAATTTGCCACAGGTTCAGTTTCATCGTATACTGCATTCACCACCTCATAGTTGTAGGGAGTTGTAATGGGATTATAAAGTACCCTGGATATGCTTATTTCTGGTGTTAATGCCCATTTCTCCTGTGCGTTGGCGAGCAAGGAAAAAAGCAGCAGGAGTATCAAAAATGGTTTTTTCATGGGTCAGGGCTGTCAGTTATCGTTTTCAATGGGAATATACCCACTGTTTTTCTGTTTCCGGTTCTTTATTGTGATTCCGGGAGAAACCGGATTATCGCTTTGGTTAATTTTTTATGCAACGGAATATTGGGCTGGCCATAGTTTTTTAATTGTTCTTTTTTATCTGTTGTTTTAATTTTTTTTAATACATGATTCATGTTTTTAATCACAACGAGTCGGCTGTCAGGCGCGGCATTGTGTAGCATTTCTGCTTCGCTTACTGCTACTTGTATGTCTTTGTCGCCCTGTAGGATGAGTATCGGGATCGTAAGGTTTTTGATTTCTTCGGCAGGTGTGTAGCGAAACCAGGAGATCAGATAAGGTTGTACGGAAGGCCTGAAAAGAGCGCTTAATGAAACAGGGATCGTATCGATAGTATTTCCTTGTTTTAATTCATTAATATAGGGTGCTACCATTTCTGCTACACCGGGGCCCTGATC
>RZYY01000335.1 GCA_009930115.1 Sphingobacteriia bacterium
TATGAATATTGACCCGGATGTCCGGTTTTTCGGGATCAACGGAAGGGCGTTTGCCAAAACGGTCCCTGAATTGGTCGACAATGGCATCCTTGGTTTTCAGGGCAACAAACTTTGAGTGGGTAAAGCGGGTGCCCTGTGTGGTTCCATCAACTGCAAAGGTTTGTTCCACATCAAAGAGCTCCGGCCAGTCGATGGTACGGATCCGATGGTATAGTTCTTCTTCATCATGGACTTCAAAAACTTGTATCGGTTTGAGGATTTTTTGGGCTGTCCGTAAAAGGAGGTTGCTTTTATACATCACTTCCAAATCGCCACGAAACATTACAGCGCGGTTGAGTGGTTTGATATCTGTAGCCCCGATCTGCCGCAGTTCTGTTGCCAACACCTCTTCCAGTCCGAAAAGTGTTTTTGCTATTAATTCAAAGGATTCCACGTTGTTTTTTGTCATTTATGAAAAAAGAGAAACTTTCTCTCCGGCAGCAAAGATACAAATAGAATTGGTAGGCGCGTTTCTGAATGGTTTTTTCGCATGAATAACCCCGAGTGCTAATTATAAAGGCACGAAGTTTATTTCAAATGATTACTTTTATGGCATGAAACTGAACCCTTTTGAAAACCTCTATATCAAGCTCATGGCGCTTTATGGGCCTCGGGGCTGGTGGCCTCTGATGGATTATGCCCGGCAGCCCGACCCTTTTTTAATCCCGGTAAAAGGGTATCATCCATTGGATTATTCGCTTCCGAATAACGATGATCAGCGTTATGAAATTTGTATAGGTGCTATTCTTACCCAAAATACAACGTTTGATTCGGTTGTAACGGCCTTACAAACTATCCGTAGGGTTGGCCCTATAACGCCTGAGGTGTTGATGGGATTTTCGGATGTTGCACTGAAACAGGCCATTCGTCCGGTGGGGTATTTTAATCAAAAAGCCGATTATCTGCGTTCCTTTACTTTATGGTTTCTTAACCGTAACCCGAAAATTCCAACACGAAATGCGTTACTCAATTTGCGGGGCATTGGACCTGAAACCGCTGATTCCATGCTCCTTTATGCATGGAAACAACCCCAGATGGTTGTTGACGCCTACACACAACGGTTCCTCTTTTCTTTGAAACTGTTCCCGGAAAAATCAGGGTATTCAAATGTAAAATCAGCAATTGAACAGGCTTTTTTCCAAAGCAAAACAGCGGATAAGGTTATTGTTTTTCAGGAATTTCATGCCCTGATGGTGGAGCATGGGAAAAGTTTTTATTCCCGTCGCCCTTATGGTATAAATGATCCATTGATTGCGGCAAATGAAAATGTAAAAAATGCAGATGAATTACATTTTACGGCGAAATGGTAATGCAGCTGGTAAAAGCGACAACCCCTGTTAATATTATTACCATGTTAAAAAAAATTACATGGGTAGGTTAAAATGCAATATATTAATGGATTAATTGAAGAGATAGTGATTGAACAGGAGCGGAGTGTACTTTTTCTTTTCATGGGTTACTTTTATGAATATTTCCTTGTATTGACAAAATATTTTTTATATAACACTAATAATCAATATATTCGGTTTAATGAAGGGTAACTTGTTAAGAATTTGGCATTCATCTTGCCATGGGGGTGCCACGAAACCATTATATTTATTCATGCTAAATTTATTGTAATATGGCAAAAAGTTTTAAAGAAATGCTGG
>RZYY01000336.1 GCA_009930115.1 Sphingobacteriia bacterium
TGATGATATGGTTGATGAAAATTTCTTTGAAACATTAGATATTATCAATACAGCGTTTATTTTAGGGAATAGTAATGGTGATTTATATGGAACAAGTTATGGCCAGGATATAATTTTTACTACTCTGAAAAATCCGCCTTTACCCAAATATACAATAAAGTTTGTAATTGACCCGGCCAAAGGAACCCATTCAGGCGGAGGTTCATTGACCCAGACAATTGAAGAAGGCTCAGGTGCTGCTGCTCCGGCAGTTTCATCAATATCAGGCTATATATTTAATGGCTGGGACATTTCCTTTTCAAATGTTCACTCAGACCTGATTGTTAATGCACAATTTGATGATCCTCTGCCTGAGGCTGATCTTTGTGCTGGTTTATCAGTTGATTCAGCAAGGCCAAAGATTAATGATTTTGTAACTTTTACAATTACAGTGTCAAACAACGGCCCTGATCCTTCGATGGAAGTTTCAGTTGCTCAATGCCTTTCTCCAGGACTTTCTTATGTATCCCACAAAGGGAGCGGAACCTATTTTCCCTTGTCAGGACAATGGAGCATAAAGGAACTTGCCTCTGGTGAACATGCAAAACTTCATATAGTTTCAAAAGTAGAAAGTGCTGAAAAAATTATCAATACAGCAGCTGTAAGCTCAGTTTCACCAATGGACCCTAAAACTTCAAACAATACCGCCTCAGTGGAATTGAACGGTTTGCAGTCAGGGGCAGATATGGGAATTTTTGCAGCAGTTTCTCCATCAGCCGCAGGCCGCGATGAAACCATAGTAATAGCTTTGACTGTTTTTAATCAAGGGCCGAAGCTTGCTTCGGATGTAAATCTTCTGGCAGAACTTGATAAAGGGCTTGAAAATGTCTGTTATAAAACTAAAAGCATGACAGAGTTTGAAACCTGGACCGGTGTGGCAAATCTTGGACTTTTTTCTCCGGGTGTAACAAAAACAGTATGGATCAAGGCCACAACCGGAAATATCCCGGAAAAGGGGAAACTTGCTGTCAATGCATCTGTATCAGCTGCAGAAACAGACGGAAATATGGGAAACAACACTGCATCTGTTTATATAAATTCAAATCCTTTAAATAAAACAGGAGATCTTTCCCTTGCAATGGGAGCAGTACAGTCAGGCTTTGAAAAGGGCAGTTCAGCCGAGCTCATTCTTGTACTTGCAAACAATGGACCTGATACTGCAGAAAAAATTTGTGTGAAAAATCTGCTTCCATTAGGGCTTGACTATGCAGGACACAGCGGTGACGGCAGCTATAACCCTGCAACAGGGATCTGGGAGATTGAAATCCTTGAAAACGCAATGAGTGCAGCTCTTAAAATAAATATTGTGGTAAATACTGAGCTTGCTTTTATACACAGTGCCTATATTTCTGAACTCAGTATAAAAGATCCGGTCAAGTCAAACAATTGTGCTTCAGCCGGAATAAATTCAGGTTTAACTGCAATTGATACGGCTTTGGATACAAGCATAAAGGGATTAAACGGTGCTGATATAAGTAAGCTTAAAACCGGCGACAGGATCAGCTTTAATGTGACACTGACCAGGATCGGCACAAATACTGAAGCAGGGCTTCAGGTTCAGATAGCTGTTTTGCCAGGCATGATTGTCAAAGGATTTAATTCTTCATCAGGGTGTTATGATTTTTTAACTTCAATCTGGCATGTGG
>RZYY01000140.1 GCA_009930115.1 Sphingobacteriia bacterium
ATCCTTTTACGGAAAAAGATTTTAAGTTTGCAGGCTGAACAAACCTTGATTGTACTGTGAACACATTTCTTGACCATTCGGTTTTCAGGTTATTATCAGAAGTTGCTGACGAAAAGAAAGTAAAAGCATTTGTGATCGGCGGATTCGTCAGGGACCTTTTCATGGGTCAGACATCAAAGGATATTGACATAGTGGTTGAAGGAAGCGGAATTGATTTTGCCGGTGCCGTTGCCCGGAAAGCCGGCATCAGCAACCTGCAGGTGTTCAGGAATTTTGGAACAGCCATGCTGCATTACGATGACTGGCAGGTGGAGTTTGTTGGTGCCCGCAAAGAATCCTATCGTGCATCATCCCGAAAACCAGTTGTGGAAAACGGAACCATTGAAGACGACCAGAAACGGAGAGATTTTACCATCAATGCCATGAGCCTGAGCCTTAATAAAGAAAATTATGGAGAGCTGGTCGATCCATTTGGTGGTATCCGTGATCTGAACGATCACATTATACGCACACCTCTTGATCCGGACATCACTTATTCCGACGATCCCCTGCGCATGATGCGGGCTATACGTTTTGCCTCCAGATTTGGTTTTACGATCGAAAATAATTGCTTTGAAGCAATCAAGCGTAATGCTGAACGGATCAGAATTGTTTCGCAGGAGCGCATTACCGATGAATTGAACAAAATCATTATGACAATTACCCCGTCAACGGGTTTTAATATCTTATACCATACAGGGCTTCTCAAAATCATTTTTCCGGAAATGGCAGCATTGAAAGGAGCTGAATTCAAAGAAGGGAAAGGACATAAGGACAATTTTTTCCATACACTCGTGGTTTTGGATAATATTTCCGAAAAAACCGATAACCTTTGGTTGAGATGGGCTGCCATTCTGCACGATATCGGAAAACCGGCAACAAAAAAATGGGTGGAAGGCACAGGCTGGACTTTTCATGCACACGAATATGTCGGGACAAAAATGCTTCCGGCCATATTCAGAAAACTCCGGCTCCCTGAAGGAGAACCACTGAAATATGTAAAAAAGCTTGTTGCACTGCACATGCGTCCAATCATTCTTGCCGAGGATATTGTTACAGATTCTGCAGTCAGGCGGCTGCTCTTTGATGCAGGCGATGACATTGATGACCTGATGATGCTTTGCAATGCGGATATGTCATCAAAAATCCCTGAAAAAATCAAGCGTTACAAAGCCAATTTTGAGCTGGTTAAACAAAAACTGATTGAAATTGAAGCAAAAGACCGGCTTCGCAACTGGCAACCCCCGGTTTCGGGTGACCTGATCATTGAAACATTTGGAATAAAGCCGGGAAAAGATGTTGGGATCATCAAAACAGCCATCCGCGAAGCCATTCTAGACGGTGTAATACCCAATGAATTCCAACCTGCTTTCCGGCTCATGATCGAAGAAGGGAAAAAACTGGGGCTCACACCTGTTAATTACAAATGATTTTTTTAAGCAGGTTTTCATTTTAATATAAATTTGACCGTTTTTTACATCACTAAACTTCAAAACAAGATTGTACTATGGATGTATTTAAATTGAGAATAGAAACCGATGAAAACCCCGGTTTTCTGATTGATATAGAAATACTCGCCGAACAAACCTTTCTGGAGCTTCACAATTTTCTGGTTAAAACACTCAGGCTAAAACCCAATGAACTCGCTTCATTTTATGTTTCTGATGAAAACTGGGAAAAATTTGAAGAAATTACCCTGCTTGATATGTCAGGTGAAGAGGATAAATCCATGAGTGAACATGACGACGTTCACACCATCTATCTTATGAGTGCAACACCCGTAAGTAAATTTATCAGCGACATTAACCAAAATCTGGTGTACGAATATGATTTTTTGCAACTTCATACTTTTCTCATCGAGTGTGTTGATGTCAAACAGGAAGATAAACGCATGAAATACCCACGCGTGGCCAGTCAGAAAGGTACCTTCTCTGTTGTTAACAGGATCAACATCGAAAAGGACCCCGAAAAACTGAGAGAATCGCTGTTGAAGGATTTCAATTCAATCGTTTCAGGAGATATGGATGATGCTGATGATGATGAGAACCTATCAGAAGATTTTTAAAATAGGATAACCGCACTTATGACCCCGAAAACCGGAAAGTCATCCGGACATCTGCTTGTTGTTGTGCTTGGCCCGACAGCCGTAGGCAAAACAGAAACAGCCCTAAAAATTGCCGAACATTTCAATACCATCATTATTTCTGCTGATTCGCGCCAGTTTTACCGGGAACTGAAAATCGGAACTGCCGCACCCACTACTTTACAAAAATCAAGGGTTCCTCATTATCTGACCGGTCATCTCTCAGTAGTTGATTATTATAATGTTTCCAGGTTTGAAAAAGATGTTCTGGATTTGCTGGATGTCCATTTTCCCACCCGAAATCCAATCATTCTTGCAGGAGGGTCAGGATTGTATCTTGATGCGGTATGCAGGGGCATTGACGATCTTCCGGACCCCGATAAGGAGATCAGATCGGAAATTGAGAAATTATACAGCGAAAGAGGTATAACATATTTGCAGGATGAATTATTAAAACTCGATCCCGAATATTTTAAAATTGTGGATAAGAGCAACCCAAATCGTCTGAAAAGAGCTGTTGAAGTCTGTTTACTCACCGGCAAAACCTATACCTCACTCCGGCTTAATCAACCAAAGCAGCGACCGTTTGATATTATAAAAATAGGATTGAATCTCCCCCGCGAAGAATTGTTCGAGCGTATCAGCATTCGTACCGGCCAAATGATTGCCGACGGATTGGTGAATGAAGTGAAAAAATTGACTGGCCACCGCAACCTGAATGCAATGAACACAGTTGGTTACAAAGAGATTCTGGAATACCTTAACGAAAAAATTTCACTCGGGCAGGCTGTAACTAACATTAAAACCAATACCCGCCGTTACGCAAAACGACAATTAACGTGGTTTAAAAAAGACAAAAACATCAATTGGTTTTCACCATTTGAAACCGATGAAATAATCCAACTGATCGAAAAGCACATGCGTTGACCCGGACAGCTTAAATTTTTCAGCTTCCTGGTTTAAAATGATAAATGGTATTTAACCAGTTCATTCACCGGATTCTGAATAATCTTTCTGATGGTCAGTTGATGTTGATGCGCTATCTCGCTGAGTTGTTGCCTGAATAACCAGGCAATTGATCCAACAAAACCAAGTTCGTAGTTTCTTCGATGTGAATATTTCAACAGGATATTCCTGAAAAATTCCTCAAATGCCTGCCTGACCAGATGATCTATAACCGGATGGTTCCTGTTTTCAACCATAAACGGAACAAATTCGGCAACCAGCGTATTGGGTTTAGGATGTTTATAAAGCTTTGACAGAAAATCAGCAAGGCTGATCGGATAATTTAGTAGGAATTTCTCAGACAATTCTTCGGCAAGGTCATTTTTAAAAAATGCATTAAGTAAAAGCTTTCCAAGGTGAAAACCGCTGCCTTCGTCGGCCATCAGATAACCAAGTGAGGGTACCGCATCGACTATCTTCCCGTTTTCGAATATGCAACTGCTTGATCCGGTTCCAAGTATGGATGCTATACCGCTGCCTGCTCCGAACAGAGCTCTGGCTGCTCCGAAAAGATCATGGTTTACTTCTATTATTGCGCCTGGAATCACTTCTCTCAGTGCCGATTTGATAATATCCTCAGCTTGCAGGGAAGAACAACCTGAGCCATAAAAGAAAACCCTTTCGGCCGAAGTTATCTGTATGTGCTCATTCAGCTTGGCAACAAAACCGGTAAACAACTCTTTCGGATGATAGTTAGGATTGAATCCTTCGGTGGTAAAATGATGATGAGACTTGTCATTCTTGACAATTCTCCAGTCAATTTTGGTAGAACCGCTTTCGGCAACAATAAGCATGGTGAAAATAATTCGTGAAAAACATCAGCAAAGATAGCGGAAGCTTTTTTATCAGGGCGGAATATATTTTCTTAGGTAGAAAGAATCCGGTTTTTTTATTTGTAGTATTTTTGCCTCAGAAGAATTTTAATTTCATTTCATTTATTCAACGTTAATTTTATTTACTATGAAAAAAGTTATTCGTCAGTTTCTAAGTGGCAGCCAAATGGGGTTTTTCTACACGGCTGTCCTGCTTGGATTACTTGTAAACCATCGTGCAACAGCTCAGGAGTTTGCCGTTGATTTTGGACGTTCGGCTACCGAAATAAATGTCGGGGAGGACAACATGCAACGCCTCCAGCTGAATTTTACCTACAGCGGATTGAACACGTTTATTGTGGAAACCGACAAAGGGCTTCAGTTTAACGAAATCAATATCCCGGGCACCTATTGGATTGGTGAACTGGGAACACCAAAACTCCCGGCCTCCAAAAAACTTATCGAGATTCCATTTGGTGCAGAGGTTCAGGTTAGTGTAAAAAATTATACCACAACAGAATACAATCTGCAGGATTACGGCATTAAACTTCCGGTTTTTCCCAATCAGCCTTCCATCCGTAAGGATCAGGAGCCATCAGATGTTCCCTTCGAATACAATGAGCAGATTTACAAAAAGGATTTTTTCATTGAACATGAAATTGCAAGTGTTGAAATCCTTGGCGTTCTCAGGGGATACAGACTTGCCAGGATCACCGTTGCACCGGTGAGCTACAATCCGGCAAAAAACATGCTGAAAGTTTATAACGACATCGAGGTGGAAGTTACTTTTTCCAATGCTGATGCAGCGCTTACCGGATATGTGAAGTCTTCAACATGGTCACCCTATTTTGAAGTAATTCGCAACAGCCTGGTCAACAATATGCGTAACGGCTATCCTAATAATCCGGACCTGACAAAATATCCGGTGAAATATCTCATTGTTTCCCCACGTATGTTCGAAACCGATCTTCAGCCATTCATTGAATGGAAAACCCAGAAAGGTTTTGAAATCATTACCGGATACACCGACGAAATTGGTACAAGCTATGCTCAGATTCAAAGCTGGGTGCACGATCAGTACAATCAGGGAACACCTGCCGATCCTGCTCCAAGTTTCGTGTTATTTGTAGGCGACACACCCCAGATTCCTGCTGAAACAGGATCGTCTTCAGGAAAAATGACTGATCTCTATTACGCCAGTGTTGACGGGGATTATTTTCCTGAGATGTATTACGGAAGGTTTTCCGCTACAAATTCCGCTCAGTTGGTAACACAAATTGACAAAACCCTCTATTACGAAAAATATGAATTTACAGACCCGACTTATCTTAATGGTGTAACGCTGATTGCCGGTGCCGACGGAACCTGGAATCCAAACGTCGGGCAACCCACAGTATATTATGGTACCGAAAACTATTTCAATGAAGCTCATGGATTTACTGACATTTATCCTTATCCTACAAGCCCTTATACCGGATGTTATGATCCTGAAAAAATAGCAGTCAGCTTTATCAACTACACTGCACACTGCAGCCAGACTTCCTGGGGCGATCCCAGTCTTTCACAAAGCGCAGTAAATGCTTTTGTCAATGACGGAAAATATCCTCTTGCTATTGGAAACTGCTGCCTTGCTGCCGATTTTGGTTATGGCGAATGTATTGGTGAAACCTGGCAAAGGGGCGTTAACAAAGGCTCTGTTGCTTATATCGGTTCGTCTCCCAGCAGCTATTGGTTCGAAGATTTCTACTGGGCAGTCGGTGCTTTTCCTATTCAGGGAAATAACAATGGTTATGTGCCAACTTATGAAGAAACTACCTGGGGTGCATTCGATGCTCCGTTTGTCAGCAATTATGTAACTACAGGCGCCACTGTTTATGTCGGTAATCTTGCCGTTACCGAAGTACATATTCAGGGTTATCCGAGCCATTCCAGCCCGATTTACTACTGGCAGGCCTATAACGTTCTTGGTGATCCTTCACTTGTTCCTTATTTTACTGAAGGTTCAGAAAATACGGTTTCACATATGCCAATTGTTCCGATAGGTATGGACTATTATGAAGTTACAGCTGAAGCAGGCTCTTATGTAGGAATTTCAAAAGACGGCGTGCTTCACGGATCAGCTCTTGTGGATGAAACAGGAATAGTTGAAGTTCCGCTGGAGCCAATTCTCTCTGGTGGTCAGGTGGATATTGTTGTTACAAAACCACAACGCATTCCTTATATCGTACAAGTTCCCGCTGCCGCCCTCGAAGGACCTTATGTAGTGCTCGACAGCTACACCATCAGCGATCCGTCAGGAAACAACAACGGTCTGGCTGATTATGGCGAAAATATCAGTCTGAACGTAACCCTCAAGAATGTTGGAGCTGATCCTTCAGCAATGGTAGTTGCTACAGTAACAGGAAGTGATGAATATATTACACTTACAGGTTCACCATCCAATAATTTTGGAGTGATCCAGAGTGGTGCCACATCACTGGTTAACAATGCTTACAGCTTCAATGTTGATTCATTTGTACCTGATCAGCACAAAGCACAATTTGTACTTTCGATCACTGATGGCAACGATACATGGACTTCCAATCTTTTCATCACCCTGCAGGCTCCCTTTCTCGAAATTCCGGAATCCTTCCTGATTGATGATTCGCAGTCAGGCAACAATGATGGAATCCTCGATCCGGGTGAAACCGCAATGATTATTGCAAATATCAATAACACAGGCAGTAGCGACATTGCTGACGTTGAAATGAATATTGTTTCCAACGATCCTTTGCTGACCATCAATACCGCTACCGTCAATGTAGCTTCCATTGCAGCCGGTGCTTCAGCCGAGGTTACCTTCAGCGTTTCTGCCAGCAGCTCTTCTCCGATCGGATATCCGGTAAATGTTGATTTGTCAGTTGCAGGAGGCCCGTCAGCTCAGTACACAGCAGAGCAAATGATTGTAGTAGTTATTGGTTTGATCCCTGAATACCTCATGTCCAACGAGACAGTTACTACGTGTGTTGGTTTGTTCTATGATTCAGGTGGTCCAAATGGCGAATATGGAAACAACGAAAGCTTTACCATGACTTTCCTTCCGGCAGCAGCCGACGGCATCATCAAAGCTGATTTTCTGAGTTTTGATACCGAAAGTAACTATGATTACCTGCATATTTACAATGGAGAAAATACATCCGCACCGGAAATACCAGGAAGTCCTTTCCACGGTACCACTAATCCGGGAACAATAGTAGGATTGAATTCAACAGGTGCACTAACATTCAAATTTACGTCCGACGGCTCTGCTACCAAATCTGGTTGGGAAGCCGAAATAAGCTGCCATTACCTTTCAGGGATACCTGATTGCGCTTCCGATCCTGACCCGGAAGACGGAGCTGAAGATGTTTCCTTGGGAACTTCGCTAACCTGGGTTTCTTATGATGCTATAGAATTTGACGTGTATTTCGGAGTAACTCCTACACCGCCATTTGTTGAAACAGTAGGTGCACCTTCCTATACTCCTGCACTTGAACCAAATACAACTTATTTCTGGAAAATCATCCCCAAAAATGCCAATGGTCAGGCCGAAAATTGTCCGGTATGGAGTTTTACTACCGGCGGACCGGAATATCTGATGGCCAATGGAACAGTGTCTGTTAACAATGGATGGTTCTATGATACAGGAGGTCCATCAGGAGATTATTCAAGCAATGAAGAGCTGACCATGACTTTCATGCCTTCTGCTGCCGGTCAGCCTTTAGAATTTGTATTCTCGATGCTTGACCTGGAATCCGGCTATGACTATCTTTACATTTACGACGGTCCGGATGCCAGTGCCCCGGAATTCCCGGGAAGCCCGTTCTCAGGTAATACCAGCCCCGGAACAATTACTTCATCGCATGAAACGGGAGCTGTTACTTTTAAATTCCATTCTGATTATTCCGTTGTTAAGGCAGGTTGGGCTGCTTCATTTATGACACTTGGTGCTCTCGCCTGCAATATTACTTCCGAGCCGGAAATGATTTGTCAGGGTGAATCTGCCATGCTTCAGGCCAACGTAACAGGTGGAACCGGAAATTATACCTGTGTATGGGAACCGGCTGCATCCCTGAGCAATCCGAATATCATGAACCCGATCGCTACACCTGATGTAACTACCCTGTACACAATCACTGTTGATGATGGTGAAAATACCATTTCCGAAAGTTACACGCTCACCGTAAACCTGCCTCCGGTTGTTGATCTTGGCGAAGATCAGTCGGTTTGCGCTGATCAGTCAGTTGTGCTT
>RZYY01000337.1 GCA_009930115.1 Sphingobacteriia bacterium
AGATTGTGGTTACATTTGGCAAAAGACCACTTACAACGGCAAGCGCCGAAACAAAGAAAATATCACGATCCGAGTTCGTGAGTAGTGCCGTTGTACCCCTGAATGGTTCAGGCAGACGCCGATAGATTTCCTCTGTAAAACCGTGTTTGTCCATTTTTAGCTCTGTTTCAATTGCTTTTCTACTTCGCTGACTTTAAACATCAGTTTTCGCCCGATCCTGTACTTCGGTAAATTCCTGCTGTGCCGCCATGCGCTGGTTATCGAAATGCCAAAATGATCGGCAAGTCCTTGTAATCCATGCAAATAAGTTTCTGCCGGTTGCTGACTGGTCGGCTGCTGTGCATGGTTGACAGCGTCGGTAACCATTTTTTCAAGGTCGGTTTTGTCCATTAATACCATGTTTTCCATTGCAATATTTTTTTTAAATTTTTAACAATTGCAAAGATACATTCAAAGGTATTCAGAACAAAATATTTTTTGAATATTAGTGAAGAAAACTTCACAAAACTTTATTAAAACATTGATTTTAAATATATTACAAAGGCAAAATCAGACGCTTACTAATGTCGTGCCAATGTCATAGCTCAAATTTTTTAATGTCAACTAATTGCCTTTCCTTTACAATTTCGTAATATTGTTTAAAACTATCGTCGCTGGTGTGGCCTGTCCATGATCGTATAACCTCTGACTGGATACCTGCTGTCAGGCCAACAGTGATGAAGGAACGCCTTCCAGTATGCGAGCTGACAAGTTCGTGCTTTGGCTTGGTTACTTCAACCCGTTGGTTTCCTTTGTAATATACCAACGTTATAGGCTCGTCAAATTTGGCCTTCTTGCAAAGCTGTTTAATGAATTTGTTGAAAACTTGGTTCGTCGGCACTGGCAGAGCTCTGCCGGTGGCTGCCTGTAATTCATGGTATTTTTGCAGTATGCCTGCTGTTGTTTTTGTCAGCTGAATTTTGATATTTTCACCAGTTTTAACGGTGGAAATGTTTATTGCCCCACTATTGACGTCAGCGGCCTTTAAATTTCGCAGGTCGCTGTATCTTATGCCGGACAAACACTGAAAAATGAAAACGTTTCTGGCGTCATCCAAATAGCCCTCAAGCTCTAAATTTGCCAGTGTTCGAATTTCGTCCATACTTAAAAAAATTACTCGGTGCTGGCTGGCTTTCAGGTCAACTTTTAGTTTTTTGACCTTGTCAACGTATCCAGATTTTTCGCACCAATTCAAAAACCACTGTAAAATTTTTATCTGTTTTTGCGCCGTGCTGTTTCGTAATCCTGACTGATGGAAAAAGGAAACAAGCGCCTCTGGGTCAATGTCGTTTATATTGAGTTGCTTATTGAAACGCAATAAATGATTTTTTACAGTCGTAAACCTATCAATTGTACCTTTTGACCAGCTTTTTAGTTTTGCTTCACTGCTGACAAATTTGTCAAAAAGCTGGAAAAAATCAGATACCGATGATTGTTTGCCTATGGCGGCCGATAGTACATTTTTTAATTGCTCGGTTGTCGGCTCAGTGCCTTTTAATTTCGACTGACGAAGGTATTTTACAGCTTTTTCTGACAGCATGTTCAGGATGTCGTTAATATCGCTGCCGCCGGCGACGTTGCGTTTTACTCGCTGCTGTTCGAAGCTCCATTTGCTCGGTTCAACCCTCAATCCGGTGTAAAAAGT
>RZYY01000338.1 GCA_009930115.1 Sphingobacteriia bacterium
AAAAAAAGAAATAATGTTTGTTTGACTTCAAAAATTGCAGCAACGGTTTCTCAAGTGCATGGTTATTTTTCTAACCCGATAAATACACTTGCATTTGCAATGCCCAATTTGATGAATATGTTTCTAATTTTGTGAGTGTTAAGTGTTTTTCAGCAGGCCCTATATAAACCGGAAATGATTGCACCATCACCCCAATATTTCAATAAAATACCTGAATTTGAGCTCCAGAAGACTGTTATAAGCTTTGTATCCAACATTGTTGTAATCAACCGGTTTGCAGATATTGGTAATAAAACGGGTATAAGAAAGTTCAATCTCATAATCTTCTGTTCCAACCGAAATACCAGCTATCAAGCCAACTTCGAGCGGCAATTCACTGAACATCTCAGCAACATCAATGGCATCACTCAAACTATCTGTTTTCGAAACATAAAACCGACCTTCTTCTATTCTTTTGAAAGTAAAAAATTTCGAACCATAACAAAAACCTGCACTTAATCGAAGCGTTGGGTCAATAAGCGCACAACTGGCCCGAAAATTCATCCCGATCCTGTTGAAAAAGAACCTTGATTCAACCGGCTCCGGCTTCAACCGAATCCCGTCCGATTCTCTGCATGTTAAGGTAGCACCCATGGTGCCAAAACTAATGTACATTTCAAAATCACAAAAATCAAACGTTTCAATACGAGCTCCAAAGCCGGAATTCCAACCAATTCGATCCCTGCTTTCAAAATCATTTGTGCTGATTGATGAGTTGGAAATGCCCAATAAAAAGAAATTACGTCCGTCAATCCATTGTCCATAAGACAGACTTATGATAGAAAGAAAAAGCGTAAAAAAACAAAACCGTATCATTACATTTTTTTCACAAAATTAAATTTTTCTTTTTATTATTTTAAAAATTACATCAGTAAACTTCAGCATTCAGCATGGAAGGACTCAGCACCAATCTCAGAACCGGCGCCCAGTGGAGCCCAAAGCCCTGATACCCTTCGAGGTTAATGGTAGAATAATTGATCATGCCCAGCAGCTCAAGCCAGAAATCTTTCGATATGACATAGCGGGCACCCACCGAAGAATACAGCCCATAACCCACTCCGCCCTGCTTAATCGGATATTCCGACAACGGCATATTAGGCACATAGGGTACTCCACCATAGACATCACGGATATTGTAGGTAAGATCGAAAATGTGTATCTGAGCACTTTTTACGTTCACACTGTTCAGGTTCACACCAATCTCAAAAAACGGCTTCACGGGCGACTTTTTCGCTGAAGCAAAAGAAAACATCATTGAAAAATCGATATTCGATCGCGATTCAATTCCCGTAATGGCACAGGGCACAAACGATTGGACATTGCCCGGGATGGCTGGCCACACCTCAAGATTGAAAACATCATTCAAATGAAGTTTTACAAAATTGAATTGAAAATTCAAAGAAAAATCAGCAGAATAATTGTAGCGTGCAACAAAACCAAACATCATGGCCGCATTGTATTTCATCTGCACCGGATACTCCTCGAGCCAGAACGAATCGCGTCCGGTTTCATCTACCAGCTCATTTTCGATATCCTGCCGCCAATACGGATTGCTCAACACATAATTGATGTTGTTTTCGTTTTGCGGCCGTCCATCGTAATAGCCCGCATGATTTGACGACGCCTTGTAATAGCC
>RZYY01000141.1 GCA_009930115.1 Sphingobacteriia bacterium
GATCCAGTAACGACACGAACCATCCTCGTTAATCTTTTCTATCCATCTGTTTAATTCAGCAATTAAAATATCATCTAACAAAACTAAATCTTTAATCAGTTTAAAAGGTATATCTTTACTATCAATATAATTCTTCAAAGTTTCCGGCATCCCTTCAATAGTGCTGAGAACCTTTTCATCAGAAAATATTTCATAAGGTATTTTAAGAACCTTTCTGGCGATGTCTGCCGTTTCTGTTTGATTAACATTGAAGTCATTACGCAATATATTAAATGCTTTAATCCTGCCAATCGGCCCGCATTCATTCCTGTATATTTTCAGCAAATCCTCCTTTTTTGATATTGCAGGAAAAGATCTTAATTCCAAAAGTGCATCGTAACGGTCGATCATATTTTCAGCCATACCAGCCTGAGCAACAAGCTCATCATAACTCCGGTTGAATTTTACTTTTTTGACAACTTTCCGGTTGGGATCAAATAAAACAAAAGCAACATTTTTATTACCCGGATTCATTATTGAAACAATTTCCGACTGCTCATCTATCCATTGCATCTTAGTGGCTTTTGTGTTATCCTGATAATAAACTTCAAACCAAATGGGCATCTTAAACAGTCCGGTCAACTCATTGGTTGCATGAATCTGTTCGACTTTAATCCGGGTTTCTTTTCCTGCAAGTCGGGGCAATTCTTCATAACAGATTTCATAAAAAGGTTCACCACCTCTGTAAATCCATTGTTCAAAAAACCATTCGAGTGAACGGCCAGTGGCTTTGCGGATAGCCTGCAAAAAATCATTTGTTTCAGCTGTTTGGTAAGGATAGTGCTGCAGATAATACGCCATAGTTGCTCCAAATTCCTTGTTGCCAATCACATCCCTGAGCATGTCCATAACTAAGGAACCTTTGGGATAAAATCGTTCACGTCCTCCTCTGCTATGTCCGACCGAAAAACTGTTGATACCTGCTGCCCGGTAGGTATCCTGCAACTCCTTATGTCGCTCCCACTGATAATAATCATCACCAAATACATGCTGTTCAAATTTTTTAGCCCAATATGTGGCAAAACTTTCTGTAATCCATACATCTTTGTGCTTAAGGTGTGAGATGTAATTCCCAAACCACTGATGCGACAGCTCATGAGCATTCACATTTACATAATTTCGTCCAAGATAACCTCTTTCATCCACCATAAGATAATCGCCAAAAATGGTAGATGTGGTTGTTTCCATTGCACCATACATATAATCAATCACCAGTGCCTGGCGGTAAAGCTCCCAGGGATATTCAAAACCAAACTCAGCTTCAAAAAAATCGAACATTTCGGTCTGATAGCGATAGGTAGGTTCAAAGTGGTCTTCCTGATCGGGATAATACCACAACTCAAGCGGCAGACCGCGTTTTGTTTTCAGATTTTTGTAATTATAATCCCCAATCACCAGGCAGGTAGAGAAAAAGGGATGTGGCCGGTTCATGCGGTAAAGCCACGTTTTAGTGTTGTCTTTGTTGGTAATCACATCTGTTCGTACCCCATTCGAAAACACCTTAAGATCATCAGGAACAGTAACCGACATTTCAACTGTCAATACTGCAGAAGCGTAAGGCAGCCAATGGTTAGGCCGGTGCGCCCAGATTTGTTTCCGTTTGAGTTTCTGCGGGTCGTTCCACCCGACAAAATAAAGTCCTTCAGTAGGTTTTGAACTATATTTGAACAAAATTTTATGTTCTGTTTGCCATTCAAGTTTGGCGGGAGGATAAACCAGCACGCTATTTTTTCGTAATAAAAATCCAGCCTCCTGACCATCAATCCGAATCCAGTCAATCTTAAGTTCAGGCGCATCAAAAACAAGCGAATCAATTTGTTCGCGCAGTGTGGTAAACGTAAACTCAGCTTCACCTTTAACCAGGGTGTCGTATGGTTTGATAATCAGATCGGCTTTTAAATGGGTAATTCTTATCTCAACGTCCTGAAAATCATAGGAAGCATCCCAAAGGTAGGTTATTGTTTTATCTTGTGAAAATACTATTGAGGAACTGATGATCAGAACAAAAAGAAAATAAAATTTATAAATTTTCATGTTTTGTAATGTATGGATGGCAAATTTACAGGAAAACCGTTTTAGAATATTGATAAATAAAAAGTATTTCTTAAAAAGCTGAACGTAGTCCTGAAAAAAATCCAGATACAGGAGGATTATCAGGCTATTACATTTTATCCGGAACATTAATCCCAAGCAATCCCATCCCAGACTTTATGACATTACCTGCAAAACCTGATAACAGGAGCCGAAAAGCAGCAATTTGCTGATTGTTTTCACGTAAAATGGGGGTATCCTGATAGTATTGGTTAAATTCTTTAGCCAGTTCGTACACGTAGTTGGCAATGAGGGCCGGGCTGTAGTTCTCGCCTGCCTCAGTAACCACTACAGGGAAATCGTGCAGAATTTTCAGCAAAGAAATCTCTTTCGGAAGCAGCGCAGAGGGTATCCCGGAAAGTTCAGCCGGAAGCTCTTTCTCTAAAGCCTTGCGGAATAGTGATCTGATCCGCGCGTGGGTATATTGAATAAATGGCCCGGTATTTCCATTAAAGTCAATAGATTCTTCGGGATTGAAAAGCATATTCTTCTTGGGGTCAACTTTCAGAATATAATATTTCAACGCACCCAGTCCGATCATCTGATAGAGGGTGTCTTTTTCCGATTCCGTAAAATGCTCTGTCTTCCCCAGTTCCTCAGTTGTATTTTTAGCAGTCCGGTACATCTCATCCAACAGGTCATCAGCATCCACCACAGTGCCTTCGCGCGATTTCATTCTTCCCTGCGGCAACTCCACCATTCCGTATGAGAGGTGCAGCATATCATCCGACCAGCTTCTGCCTAATCTTTTCAGTACCCGTTTGAGCACATCAAAATGGTAGTTTTGCTCGTTACCCACTACGTAAATCAGCATCTCCGGATCAAATTCATCTTTGCGCAACTGTGCGGTACCAAGGTCCTGAGTCATATACACCGACGTACCGTCGGCCCTCAGCAAAAGCTTCTCATCAAGTCCTTCGTCAGTCAGGTCACACCAAACTGAACCGTCGGGTTTTCGAAAAAAAACATTGCTTTTGAGTCCTTCTTCCACCAGTTCTCGTCCCAAAAGGTAGGTATCAGATTCATAATAAACCTTGTCGAAAGATATTCCAAGCCGCTCGTAAGTTTCATCAAAACCATCATAAACCCAGCCATTCATCAGTGCCCAGATTTTCCTTACCTCAGGGTTGTGTTCCTCCCAGTGGACAAGCATTTCCTGTGCTTCCATAATAAGTGATGCTTCTTTCTCGGCTAACTCCTCATCCATGCCATTTTTCACAAGTTCGGCAATTTCAGCTTTAAAGTATTTGTCGAAAAGCACATAATACTTCCCTACCAGATGATCGCCCTTTAATCCTGAAGTCCGGGGAGTTTCTCCATTACCCCATCGAAGCCATGCCAACATGGATTTACAAATATGAATACCACGATCATTCACAAGATTTACCTTAATTACCTTCTTTCCATTGGCCTCCAAAATATTGGATAAAGCCGAACCAAGTAAATTGTTTCTTATGTGCCCGAGATGTAAAGGTTTATTTGTATTTGGCGAAGAATACTCAACTATAACTGGTTTCCCCCGTTGAACAGGTTTGATAGCATAATCAGCAGTGGAATAATATTTTTGAAAAAAAGAAAACCAGTACTTCGGGTTGATGGTTAAATTCAAAAATCCTTTAATAACCTCAAAACTAACCACTTCATCAACATTGGCTATTAAATAATCCCCAATGGCACGGGCAGTAACTTCAGGCGACTGTCTTGAAAATTTTAAAAAAGGAAATACCACGAGGGTAAAATCGCCTTCAAACTCACGCCGGGTCTTTTGCAATGAAACCAGTGCCGCGTCTGTTTCATGATTCCAGAGTTGATGAACGGCTTCGACGATCTTTGCTGTTAGCAGTTGTTCAATCATTGAAAAAAGTAAATAAAAATAAATAATGGCCGCAAATATAAAAAAAAGAAGTTCCTTGCTCCTCGTCAACGAAGATGCATTCCGGAAAAATAAAAAATACCCACAAATGAGTGATAAACAATTTGATTATCAAATATATAAAAAATACTTCTCCATCAGGAAACATCATTTAAACTGCCGTCCTTCAATAAACCCAAGAAAAATGTCTGGTCATTAGTTTGTTATTGAGCTGAAAATTCTATCTTTGCACAACTTTTAAAAACAGTACTTTTACTAAAAAAGGGAAATAATAATGAAAAAGAATGTAATTATTATTGGTGCTGCGGGAAGAGATTTCCACAATTTCAACACTTATTACCGTGGAAATGCGAATTACAATGTGGTAGCCTTTACAGCTGCTCAGATTCCCGATATCGACGGAAGGAAGTATCCGGCCGAACTGGCTGGTGATTTATACCCGGACGGTATCCCAATTTACGCAGAAGAAGACCTCCCTAAACTCATCAAAGACCTGAAAGTGGATGATTGCGTGTTTTCATACAGCGATGTCACTTATCAGAAAGTGATGTCAGTCAGTGCAATCGTGAATGCTGCCGGTGCCAATTTTATTTTACTTGGGCCTGCTGACACCATGCTCAAGAGTACCAAGCCAGTGATTGCAGTTGGTGCAATTCGGACAGGTTGTGGTAAAAGCCAGACTTCAAGGCGCATCATTGAACTGTTGATGGCTAAAGGGTTAAAAGTAGTTGCCGTTCGTCACCCAATGCCTTACGGCGATCTTGTAGCTCAGAAAGTTCAGCGTTTTGCCACCGTTGACGACCTGCACAAGCACAAATGCACCATCGAAGAAATGGAAGAGTATGAACCACATGTTGTTCGCGGCAATGTTATTTACGCCGGGGTTGACTATGAAGCCATCCTGCGTGCCGCAGAACAGGACCCTGATGGCTGCGATGTCGTTTTGTGGGATGGCGGCAATAATGATTTTCCATTCTACAAACCCGATCTGAACATTACTGTGGTTGATCCTCATCGTGCCGGCCACGAATTGCGCTATTACCCCGGAGAAGTGACTCTGCGCCTTGCTGACGTAGTTGTTATCAATAAAATGGACAGCTCAAGTCCTGAAGGAATCCAAACCGTTCGGGAAAATATCAGCAAGGTTGCTCCTAAAGCAATCGTGGTTGATGGTGCTTCACCCATCAAAGTTGATGACGCCAAAGTTATCAAAGGTAAGAAAGTACTGGTAGTAGAAGACGGGCCAACATTAACCCACGGAGAAATGAAGATTGGCGCAGGTACAGTTGCCGCACAGAAATTTGGTGCCGCTCAACTCGTTGATCCCCGCCCCTACACCGTTGGTAAACTTTCGGAAACTTTCCGTATTTATCCAAAAATTGGTACCCTGTTGCCCGCAATGGGTTATAGTGATCAACAACTTAAAGATCTCGAAACCACCATTAATAACACAGAATGCGATTCTGTGGTTATTGGGACACCAATCGATTTAAACCGACTGATAAAAATCAATAAACCCAATACCAGAGTTTATTATGATCTTCAGGAAATTGGTTACCCGAATCTTGAAGAAGTAATCGATGATTTTGTTGCCAAATACAAGCTAAAATAAGGTCTTTAATTAAGGTAAAGGTCATTCCGGAAACGGGGTGGCCTTTTTTTTGTTCTTACCTATCAAAAAAATGTCACTTCTTTCTCCAAAAACAAATTTTCATCAAATCCGTTTCTAACAAATTAGTTACTTTTACCCATGAAATGAGGATAGCTATCGTAATACTCAACTGGAACGGTAAGCAGTATCTGGAAAAATTTTTACCAGGTGTAGTAGAAACATGCCACGATATTGCTGAGCTATATGTCGCTGACAATGCTTCTTCTGATGATTCGGTAAGTTTTCTGAAACTTCATTTTCCACAGGTTAAAATTATTCAAAACTCTGCCAATCTTGGGTTTTCCGGTGGTTATAACATTGCATTGAAACAAATTGAAGCAGACTATTACATTTTACTCAACTCCGATATTGAAGTTACACCCAACTGGATCGAACCAGTTATCACCCTCATGGAAAGTGATGCAACCATTGCAGCCTGTCAGCCAAAAATACTGTCCTATTTTGACCGTAATCGTTTTGAATATGCAGGTGCTGCTGGTGGTTTTATCGATCGGTTTGGTTATCCTTTCTGTCGGGGCAGGATTTTTCAGAACCTTGAGAAAGATCACGGACAATACGACGACAATACCGAAGTGTTCTGGGCAACCGGAGCTTGTTTTTTTATTAAAGCAGCTAAATTTCATGAAGTAGGAGGATTTGATGACGATTTCTTTGCACACATGGAAGAAATTGATCTCTGCTGGAGATTGAAGCATGCCGGTTATAAAATTTTTTACTGCGCACAGTCAAAAGTCTATCACATCGGAGGAGGATCGCTCGACAAATCATCATCCCGAAAAACCTATCTCAATATCAGAAATAACAGCACCTTGTTGTACAAAAATCTGCCACGAAAACAGCTTTATCCGGTATTTATCGCAAGATTTTTCCTGGATATGATGGCTTCGTTCAAATTCCTTATTGACGGAGGTTTTAAACATTTTGCAGCAGTAGCACGTGCACACCTGGGATTTTATTTTTCGTACAAAAAAAACCGGGTAAAGCGCAGTAAAATCAACCATCAGCAGGTAACCAAAATTTACAAGGGAAACATTGCTTTAGACCATTTTTTGCTAGGGAAAAAAACTTTTGACCAACTTGACAAGCAGAATTTTTTCTGAAAAAATAATTTCAACAACCTGGTATCCTCTTAAAAACCGGATTGACAAAAAACAATCAAATAGTTCTTACTAATTAAAATAAATATTATTTTTGCAGCGCATTTGCTGAATGAAATTCTTCACAGCACCATCAAACTGACTTAATCCTTAAGCAAAATCAACGGAATTTACTGGTAAACATTTGGTTAATCCAACACCCGATTGGAACTTAGATCAGGTATGAATTGCAAAACAAAATGACACGTGAACAAAACACTCTCCTTCTGCCGGAACAATCGACAGGAAGAATTTAAGAGCATAAATAATTCTGGAAACTTAATCTTATTAATAGATGTACGATATCATTGAACTCAACGGAAAAGTTCTTACCGAATTAAGGGAAATTGCCAAAGACCTTAATATCAACAAGATCAACAATCTGAAAAAACAGGATTTAATCTACAAAATCCTCGACCAACAAGCACTAAATCCCCTAAAACCAAAATTCGAAGAAAATAGAGACCCGGGCTTTAATAAAAATAAACGAAAAAGAATTGAGCTAAAACCCGGAAAAGAAAAAATAGCTTCCAGTGGCGAAAAAGAATCTTTTGTACCTGAAGCCATAAAAACCACCCAGGAAATCAAACTTTCTGATGAAAAATCATCAGCTATTGTTGTGGAAACAAAACCTGAACAGAAGGATACACGCCAAAAACCAACAATAGAGAAAAAATTCCAAAAACAAGAACCGGAGAAACCTGAGCAAAAAACGACTGAAGAACCAAAAACACAAAAATCTTCCGGGGAAGAAAAATCACCCAAGAAACAGTTCGAATCCAGAAAGGATGGGGATGAAAAGAAAACAACCGATCCCAAAGAATCGGTAAAAACAGACAAACCCGTTGCCGAAGATAATAAAAACGACGATCGCCAGCAGCCTCAGGACAACCGTAATAATGACCAGCAACGTCAGAAATTCCATGATAAACAGCGCGAAAAATATTCTTTTGAAATTGATGGCATTGTTTCCACCGAGGGAGTCCTCGAAATTATGCAGGATGGTTATGGATTCCTGCGTTCATCCGACTACAATTACCTTAATTCTCCCGATGATGTTTACGTCTCTCAGTCACAAATCAAACTTTTTGGACTAAAAACCGGAGATACAATCAGTGGAAGTATCCGCCCACCCAAAGACAGTGAGAAATTCTTCCCTCTTATCAAAGTTGAAGAGATAAACGGCCGTGATCCTGAAGAAGCACGTGACCGAGTACCATTCGATTACCTCACACCACTTTTCCCTGAAAAAAAATTCAAACTGACCGGACATCCGAACGAAAGCATTTCCACAAG
>RZYY01000339.1 GCA_009930115.1 Sphingobacteriia bacterium
GCGGTGTTTGCGTGAAACTTTTCCGGCTTGTCCGGGCCAGGGTGCTGTAGGTCCAGCGCGGCACACATTTTCCCTCCAAATAAATGGGTATTGTCAACCATCTGTATTTCACAACATGCATGAAATTGTCTTTGTGCATTTTCACACAGCGGTCTTGTGACAGTGAGTAATGAGCCTGTTGCTAAAGTTCGGTAAAAAAAGCAGGGGCGTTCAAAATCCGTTTACTGTTGTCTTTATTAAACAGCAAATGTTCAAAGTCCTTCATTTTATGCCGTAGGTTGATGGATTGAAAAACGATTGCTGCTTGTTTTTTCAGCATTTCGAGGCTTGAGATACCTGATCTTTGTTCTAAAAAATTAAAATCGGGCAGGGTTTGCGACAGCAGAAACATCGCATCGTAAAAGTCACGGCCTTTTTGCCTGTCGAGCATCGCAGACACTTTCATCGCACAAAGGATGGCATCTGATGGTACAGGAAATGGAAAATAAAAGCCTGCTCCCTTTATACTGACAATTTTAGACGGGTAGTAAACCATTTGATCCTGGCTTTCAATCTTAATCAGAAATCTTTCCTCTTTATGACCAGACAATCCCAGGTCGAAGAGCAATTCAGGAAAATGTATATTTCTTCTGAAAGCTTTCAGGTTTGGGTTGTTACTATCCCTGGGCGTGGCATTCAATCCGTTGTTTTGCAGGAACCTGATCACATCATTCGTCATTTTTACAAATTCTTCCTGAGATAATGCTTTGATATCAAAGTCGAGGTCCTCTGAAAAACGGTCTATTCCTTTTGTTAAACGGATACAAGTGCCCCCGATAAAGGTCAGTTTGCGAATATAAGGCGTTGATGATAAGTAATCGAGTATCATTAACTGGATATACTCCTTCAACAGATGTTTGCAGGACCAGGCATTGTTGTGCAAATAGGCAGGAAAGAAGTTTTTAATGGCTTCCAGTGATATCATAAGTCATAGGTTTTACAGAGTAAATAAAGCCTTCGCGACAGTGCTTTGTTGTTGAACCTTAAAAGGTATTCGTTTATCAGGTTCAGGTTTAAGTTGTTGTGCAGAAAATCTTCGTCGAGGCGTAAGCCTTCCATCTGATTTGCCGTATCATATTCAGGATAGAGGTAAAGCAAGTCGAGCAGGGCTTTTTCGGGGGTAGCCATTTGCATCACCCTATCCACTGCAAAAGTAATGTTTTGATAGCCAAACATCAGCTCGTTTTTTATTGTCTTATAGGAATATTGGGCAAACTCATTACTAAAAAAAGCTGTTTTTAAAGAGCTTACGCTCGTTATTTGTGTGACGGCCTCGGGAATGATGCCAAAAAATGAAAGTGCCGTATGCAAACTGATATAGGAAGGTTTGTAAATCCTGTTTGCAAAATACAGGGCAAAATCAGGTTTTTTTTTGTATTCAGGAAAAGTGTACAGCCCTTTCTTCAATCTGATCAGGATGCCCTTGCTGGTCCAGCGGTGCAGGTTGTTGCGGTCGAAGCCGGGCTGCAATGCATACACCTGATCGGTATTAAAACAAGCCAGATCAAACATTTTTTCCTTGAACGCAAGATAATTCATGATATTATATTTCTATTATGCAGCAAATATAGTGCATTTTAGAAATATTGTTGATTTGTTGAAGGGTT
>RZYY01000021.1 GCA_009930115.1 Sphingobacteriia bacterium
GTGCTGTATGCTGAACCGTTGAGTGCTCCTGTTCCTGAACAAGCGTCACATTTAATGTATTTATTAACCTTGATTTTCTTCTCAACCCCTTCGGCAATTTCTTCGAGAGACAATTTTACTTTTACACGAAGATTCGATCCTCTGTTGACACGCCGGCGTGTACCACCGCCAAAACTGCTTCCAAAACCACCACCAAAACCACCAAAAGCACTTCCGAAAATATCACCAAAATGAGAGAAAATATCATCCATAGACATACCGCCACCCTGACTGTTTACCCCGTCGTGCCCATAACGATTGTATCGCTCCCGCTTGTTTGGATCACTGAGAACCTCATACGCTTCGGCGGCTTCTTTGAACTTTTCCTCCGCCTCTTTAATGCCCGGATTTTTATCAGGATGATATTTCAGAGCCATTTTGCGATAGGCTTTTTTAATATCAGCTTCGCTGGCATCTCTTGAAATTTCAAGTATTTCGTAATAGTCTCTTTTTGACATAATTTCATTTAATTTTACATTGATCCCGAAGGTTATTGTCCAACAACTACCCGGGCAAACCGAATCACTTTTCCATTCAGGAGATATCCTTTTTCTATTTCTTCTATCACTTTTCCTTTCATATTGTTATCGGGAGCTGGTATAGTGGTTAAAGCTTCATGAAAATCGGTATTAAAAACCTCACCTGCTGACTGCAAAGGTTCGAGGCCTTTCTTTTTTAAAATGTTCAATAGTTTATTGTATATTAATTTTATTCCATCAGCATCAATGCCTGTTATCCCATTTTTTTCAACTGCTGCAAGTGCACGTTCAAAATCGTCAAGTACCGGAAGAAGTCCTATAATGGTTTCTTCAGATGCTGATTTGAGTAAATCAAGTCGTTCACGGTTGGTTCGCTTTCTGTAATTATCAAATTCAGAAAACAAACGAAGATAATTGTCATTGAGTTCATTCAACTTGTTTTCGAGATCAGCGATTTTTTCTTCATATTTCTTTGAAACTATCCGATTTTTTTTGAAAACCGTCTTTTTACTTTTTCCCTTTTCTTTTAAAGTCTCATCCTTTTTGTCACTTTCTGCATTTGTGACCGATTGCTGGTCAGTTATTTCTTCATTTTGTTTTTCCGGATCAACCTTATTTTCTTCAGCCATAATACTTGTGTTTTAATAATCAATAGATTACTGCTAAATATTGAATTTTTATCTAAGCTAACAAAATTTTTGCCAATCAATGGGTTAACGTCAGAATGTCATAACCTGTATCATTCGTACTAGTCGGTTACAGTAAAAGATTATCTAAAAATTCACTTAATTGTTCAATCTTCAGGTTTTTGGCGATAATAAGGCCATTTCTATCAAGCAGAATATTAGCAGGGATAGCTCTGATATCGTAAGTTTTAGCCACGGGTGAATCCCATCCCTGCAGTGAGCTGACATGTTCGGACCACCATAATCCGTCCTTATGAATGGCATTAATCCAGTTTTCACGCGTTTTGTCCAATGATACACTGAAAATCCGAAACTTTGCTCCATCACCAAAATCCTTGTCATGATAACTATTAAAAATCTGCACCAGTACTTTGTTTTCGTATCGGCAGGGACGGCACCATGCTGCCCAAAACGAAATAAAAACAATATTTCCGCGCAAATTTTTAAGTTCGAGAATGCTTCCGTTTGTATCTGTCATTGAGATGTCAGGTGCAAGGTTACCAACTTCGATTCCTGTAACTGGATTTGCTGGAGTTTGAGCAAAAATAACTGATGAAAACACCGCCAGGATAACAACACTTAAAAGTACTCCTGATGAGGATTTTGGCATAACAGATACAAATAATGGTTTGATTTTACAACATAATCATTATTCTGACGGATTTTTAAGATTTATAGTCTTACAATTTCTGCTCCCAAAGCTTTGAGTCGCAGGTCAATATGCTGATAGCCCCTGTCAATCTGGTCAATGTTGTCAATTATACTTTCACCGTTTGCCGAGAGTGCGGCAATCAGTAATGCAACACCGGCTCTGATATCCGGTGAACTCATGCGCAGTCCGCGCAACTTGTATTTTCGCCCGAGCCCGATAACTGTTGCACGGTGGGGGTCACACAAAATAATCTGTGCACCCATGTCGATCAGTTTATCTACAAAATACAAACGGCTTTCGAACATTTTCTGGTGTATGAGTACACTTCCTTTTGCCTGAATGGCAACCACAAGAGCAATACTTATAAGGTCAGGTGTAAAACCGGGCCATGGTGCATCAGCAATCGTCATGATGCTTCCATCAAGAAAGGTATCTACTTCATAAATTTCCTGCTCAGGAATAACCAATGTTTTTTCGTGCTCTTCAACAACAATACCAAGCTTTCTGAAAACATCGGGAATAATACCCAACTGACTGACGTCCACACCATTGATTTTAATCTCTGACTGAGTCATTGCTGCCAGGCCGATAAAACTGCCGATTTCAATCATATCAGGCAGCAATATGTGTTCGCAGCCGTGTAATTGATCCACTCCTTCGATGGTCAGCAAATTTGAACCAATACCTGTAATCTTAGCTCCCATCTGGTTGAGCATTTTGCACAATTGCACCACATATGGTTCGCAGGCGGCATTAAACACCGTTGTAGTACCTTTGGCAAGTGTGGCTGCCATGACCACATTGGCAGTACCTGTTACTGAAGCTTCGTCGAGCAACATGTAAGTTCCCCGAAGGTGTGAAGCATCCACTTTATAAAAATGTTCATCAAAGCTGTAATCGAATTTTGCACCAAGCTTCTGCAAACCGATGAAATGGGTGTCGAGCCTTCGGCGTCCGATTTTATCGCCACCGGGCTGAGGGATATATCCCATACCGAAACGAGTGAGCAGGGGACCTAATATCATGATTGAACCGCGAAGACTTGCGCCCTTTTTGCGGAATGTATCGGTGCGCAGGTAATCGAGGTTGATGTTTACAGCTTCGAACGTATATGTGTTCAGGTCTTTTTTACCAACTTTTACACCCAGATCACTCATCAAATCAATCAGGTTGATGACATCGTTGATCAAAGGGATATTTGAAATGGTGACTTTTTCGGGAGTAAGCAGGGTGGCACAGATTACCTGAAGTGCTTCGTTTTTTGCCCCCTGCGGAGTTATCGAACCGCTTAGTTTTTTCCCTCCCTGAATAACAAAAGAACTCATTGCCTGTGAATTTGGTTAAGTTGGTAGTTACGAAAATATCCTGTCGTGGGAAACTCTTCCGGAGCTTAGACATGAAAAACAGTAAGAGCACAAAACGAATGTGGTTGTTTTATCAGGTCACAGGCCGGAAAATTTCAGCCTTAGCTGAAGTATTTATCCCTGCTGGTTATTATATTTGCTTTTTCGACGCTGTCCCTGACTTTTGGAAGATCTTTTTGGTTTTTTCTTTATTCCCTGCTGGTTAAGGATTTCGTTGGTATGTTTCAACTGAAGGTCTTCAGAAATGCGAAGGCGATTTTTGGACAATTCTTCCAGGTGCTTTGCTATCACAATATCATCAACAGAGTCACGATTCCAGATCAGGTAAGATTTTTTTAACTGATTTGCAATATTTTTTGTGAGGGTTTCTTTTTCTGTTCCATCTTCCATTTCTGCAACTTTTTCGATGATTTCCTGGATATTTCTCCCATAATAATTGTACTTCATCGCTCCTTTCGGATAAGAAAGATGTTTAGGGGACTTGGTAAGCACCTGTTGGTCAGGAACAGGAAAAGGAGAATCCACATCAAGTTTAAAATCGGACATTATGAAAAGGTGATCCCACAATTTGTGCCTGAGCTCTGGTGAATCCTTTGCAGTAGTATGTAACTGCACCATTATTTCAATGAGCTGATGAGCATACTGGGTTCTTTTTTCACGGTCATTTGTTTTCACCACCCTGTCCACCATTTTATGTAAATTTCTTCCGTACTCCGGTAAGGGAAGCTGAGGGCGTTGTGTATTATACTCCAAATTTTCCATTAATCTGAATTTTAATCATTTAATAATTTTCTTTTATTGGGAAAAATCAACTTGTTTCTATTTCAGCTTTGAGTCGCTCTGCATTTTCAGCCAGTTGCAACTGGTCAATAAGTTCCTGAATATTTCCATCAACAATTGATTGCAGGTTGTAAAGGGTAAGCCCGATCCGATGGTCTGAGACGCGCCCCTGAGGATAGTTGTAAGTTCTGATTTTTGCCGAGCGGTCGCCGGTTGAAACCATGGTTTTTCGCTTGGAAGATATTTCGTCAAGATACTTCTGATACTCCAGTTCATAAATCCTTGTTCTAAGCACTGAGAGCGCTTTCTGATAATTTTTTATCTGTGATTTCTGATCCTGGCAGGAGGCCATAATTCCGGTAGGAATATGGGTTAATCTGATAGCTGAATAAGTGGTATTGACTGATTGCCCTCCCGGACCTGACGAACAGAACGTGTCTTTGCGAATGTCGGCCGGATTAAGCTCAATGTCAAATTCATCGGCTTCCGGCAGCACAACAACAGATGCTGCTGAAGTGTGAACACGACCCTGCGTTTCGGTCACCGGAACGCGTTGTACCCGATGCACACCGGATTCATATTTCATCTGGCCGTAAACATTATTGCCCTTGATATTGAAGATGATTTCCTTAAATCCGCCAACAGTTCCTTCAGTAGCATCAACGAACTCAACTGACCAGCCTTTGGATTCGGCAAATTTGATGTACATACGGTAGAGGTCGCCGGCAAAAATGCTGGCTTCGTCTCCACCAGTCCCGGCTCTTATTTCTACTATGGCATTTTTTTCGTCAGTCGGATCAGCAGGGATTAACATCAGGCGTATTTTCTCTTCGAGGACTTCGCGTTTTTCTGTCAGATCAGTCAACTCCTCCTTAGCCATGCTGCGAAATTCTTCATCCTTTTCAGTTTTTAAAACATCTTTTGTTGATTCTATGTTGCTGATAATCATACTTAACTCGTCGTAAGCCTCAACAATTGGCTGCAAATCTTTATATTCTTTATTGAGTCTGATAAACATTTTCATATCGGTTATTGCCGTTGGTTCATTCATCTTCAACTCAATGTCCTTCCATTTTTTCTTGATGGCTTCAAGTTTTTCAAGCATATCTTTTAGAAAATTTTTGCAAAAGTAAATAAATCGGTGTCAACAGCATTCATTCCCCTGTAAATGAAATGAAAGTAAAATGTTGGTAGGTGATAATACTAAATTCTTTTTCGCACAAAAAGCTGTGCATTGATGTACTTTACAACTTTTACAGGTTCTCCTTTTTCAATAAAACCTGATTCGGCTGTTGCATCATAGGTTTCGTCATCAATAAGGATTTTCCCGGCTGGTCGGAGTACAGTTTTGGCTATACCTTCCTTGCCAATCATTTTCATATAATCGTCACTGGCTGAAGTATATCCCTGGTCGCGCTCCTGTGTTTTACGAAGTGCGAGTTCCCCGAAAGTGGTGGTGGTAAAAAGTTTTTTACTTATCCAGAATGAAAGAGTAAGCGAGACAAAAGCTGCAATAATTACAATAAACAACGAGGTCAACAATTCCCTAAACGGAAAACTGTCTGTCTCAAAGTTTTGGATATCAACCATTCCAAATGCAAGCCCGGCCACTACAAGCACGATACCTGAAATACCGGCAACACCAAATCCGGGCAGAACAAACAGCTCTACTGCTATTAAAATTACTCCAGCTATAAACATGATAATTTCCCAATGCGTGGCAATACCTTCGATATAAAGGGGCATGAAGTATAGCATTGCTGCAACAATTGAAGCTGCTATCGGGAAACCAATACCGGGAGTCTGTAATTCAAAGTAGAGACCGCCAATAATTATCATGATGAGAATCCCCGAAACGACAGGGTTAATTAAAAACCGGATAATACGATCTGTAAATTTCAACTCATGCCTGATGATTTTGTAATCGTTGATGCCGGCTACTTCAAGAACATCCTGAAGATTTTCGGCCTCACCCTCTGCAAATCCGAATTTAATAGCTTCGGAAGTGGTAAACGTGATAACCTGACCTGAATCAGAAACGCCAGGAATTTTTATCCTGGGATCAACCATTCCTTCCGCAATTTTTGGATCACGCCCTTTCGCTTCTGCTGTAGAGCGCATCATTGAACGCATATATGACTGGTATTTATCGGGGACAACTTCCCCTGCCTGGTCAACAACAGTAGCAGCACCAATACTTCCTCCCGGGCGCATGTAAATGCTGTCGCAGGCAATAGAAATCAAAGCACCGGCAGAAGCAGCATTGTTATCAATAAAAACCCAGACAGGAACTGTAGAATGCAAAATGGCAGTGCGGATGGAGTCGGCTGATTCCAACATCCCGCCATAGGTGTTCATTTGAATGATGACCAGGTCGGCTGCGGTGTCGCGGGCTGTTTGCAGCGCTTTTTTTGTAACATGCCAGACCGGCGGAGCAATATTTTCCCTGATATCAAATGTATAAATGCGGTAAACTTTTGATTTATCATTAAAAGGATTTTCAGGATGTTGTGCAAACAAGAAACCGTCCGCAATCAATAGTAGCAGAATAAGAACAAAACCTGAGTGTAAGCGCTGATTCATTTTAGTTGGTTTTTAGCTAATTATAACGGGCAAAGGTAAGGAATGTTTTCTGAATGAATTGTCTCATTCTGTTTCATAAGCAGCAGCAACAAACCAAAAAAAAACGAGACTGTCTTTAAGTGTCAGCCAAAATTTCAGCAACGCTTTTTATAGACAGCCTCAAAATATCATCATAACAAAACTCAGTTTGTCAGAGATGAATCACCTCGTCATAAGCAGCAGCAGTGGCTTCCATAATGGCTTCCGACATGGTGGGGTGAGGATGGATTGTTTTAATGATTTCTTCACCTGTAGTTTCAAGCTTTCTGGCTGCAACTACTTCTGCAATCATTTCAGTTACATTATCGCCAATCATGTGAGCACCAAGCCACTCACCGTATTTGGCATCAAAAATAACTTTTACAAAACCATCTTTATTTCCGGCAGCACTGGCTTTGCCTGATGCTGAAAAAGGAAATTTTCCGACTTTAATTTCATAGCCTGCTTCTCTGGCCTGCTTTTCGGTCATTCCTACCGATGCAACTTCGGGTAGGGTATATGTACACGCGGGAATATTGGTGTAATCAATCGGATGAACTTCTTTTCCGGCAATTTTTTCGACACAGGTTATAGCTTCATGCGAAGCAAGATGTGCCAGGGCTGGTCCTCGGACTATATCACCAATGGCGTAATACCCTTCTACAGTGGTTTTGTAAAAATCGTCCACTATTATTTTGCCTTTATCTGTTTTTATTCCAACTTCCTCCAGGCCTATACCTTCGAGATTGGTTGTGATGCCAACTGCTGAAAGCACGATATCAGCTTCAATTTGCTCTTCACCTTTCCGTGTTTTAATGGTTACTTTACAACCTTTACCTGATGTATCAACTGCTTCTACGGTAGAATCCGTCATCACCTTAATACCTGCTTTTTTGAATGAACGGGCAAGCTGCTTTGAAATTTCCTCATCTTCCAAAGGAATAATATTAGGCATGTACTCAACAAGTGTTACTTCAGTTCCGATAGAATTGTAAAAGTAAGCAAACTCTGACCCGATTGCACCGGAACCAACTACAACCATACTTTTTGGTTGTTCCCCGAGCGACATTGCCTTACGGTAACCAATTACCTTTATCTCATCCTGCTTCAAATTGGGCAATTCACGTGATCGGGCACCGGTAGCAATGATGATATGACTAGCACTATATTCTGTTCTGCCACCTTTTTCGTCAGTAACTTCAACCTTTTTACCACTTAAAACTTTCCCGGTACCGGAGATTACCTCAATTTTATTTTTTTTGAAAAGAAAATTAACCCCAGCACTCATTCCGCCAGCCACATCCCTGCTGCGTTTAATCATAGCCTGGAAATCAGGTTCAGGGGATTTTTCCAGTTTTATTCCATAATCAGCTGCATGTTTCATGTAATTAAAAACCTGGGCACTTTTAAGCAATGCTTTTGTTGGAATACATCCCCAATTAAGACAGACACCGCCAAGTGATTCTTTTTCTACAACGGCTACTTTCATTCCGAGTTGTGATGCTCTTATGGCCGCTACATATCCTCCAGGTCCGCTTCCTATTACTATTACGTCGTAATTCATAATTATTTATTGATTAGTTTTTGCAAAAGTACTTCTTATACAACCAGCCAGTTTTCCATTGGTTCTTGTCGAGCTGTTAAATATTGTTAAGTTGTTTTATTTCAATGGAATACACAGATAACCCCAACAACATAATTAAGAACTGCTTTTATGATTTAAATTGTTCACTGGTCGGGTGATTTGATGAATTTTCCCAACATCGTAAACCGACGATAAACCATTATAAAAGAAAAGCAATTCTAAATCTGTCAGTTTACAACTGATTTAAAAATCTTGGAGAATAGGGTCAGTAAATAGTTATGGTTATGTTTCTTTTTGACACCAGTTTCCCAATGGCAAACCCTAATGCTGCACCTGCCAGTGCATCGGAAGCCCAGTGTTGATCTTCATGTAGTTGTGAAAGTGTAATCATCGAAGCCAATGAATAAGCCACAATAGCGACCCATCGTTTTTCGCTGTAGTAATCAGCAAGCACGGTGGCTGCTGAAAACGATATTGCTGCATGCCGCGATGGAAAAGAACCATGTGAAAAATCGCCAAAAGGACCTTCCCAGGCGTCTGGATCAGGAAAAGAACCTTCGTTTGGGCGGTATCTTTGAAAAACACCTTTGAAAAGTGTAGCATAGCCGGCCGATATCAACGCTGTTTTTCCGGCAAGTAATGCAGCTGTTTCTGTTTTCGAATCCCGGGTCAGCACTCCAAAAAGATACATACCCCCGGTGAAAATCCCAAAATAGTATGTTGGCATAGGATCAAAAGCATACTTTGACAAATTATGGCCAGCCTCCGAAACATTTCTCCGAGAAAAATTCCGGATATTCTTATCCCGGGTAATCAGAAAAAGTGTGGCTCCCCCGACTGCTGTTGCCCCGATCCATTGATTCTTTTTCCACCTGACCGGTCTGGCTGCTGTAGCCCCAACATCTCCGGCAATCGATCTGAGGTAGTCTTTGTTGAATTTCACAGGGATATACCTGTAGGATTGCTGACCCTTGCAATGTACACTAAAAATCAGTAATACAGCAAAAACCCATTCAAAACAATGCTTGATCAATTGGTTAGAAATATATTTAAAAAATCTGTTTTGTGTTAACAGCTATGAATTGAAAATCAGTACCTTTTTTAGAAAATGATTGCAAAAATAATTTTTCTTGCTGTTATAAAGTGGCAAATGTTCAATGCGGGCAGGCTTCGTTTAATTCTGATTATTCCTGCCAACCGGTTTTAAAAAAACCAGATACTTTTGTCTAAAAGTTTAAAACTAACACATGATGTCAAAAAAAATAGCCCTGTTCGGTAAATCTATTGACGAACAAGGTGTTACATATCTTCAGCAATTGTTAAATAAGCTTGATTTGTTGCAGTGTTCTCTTCTGATGTATGAACCATTTTACGAAAAAATTCGGGCAAAAGTAGTTTTTCAATGCCCTTTAAATGTTTTCAATACACATGAAGAGTTGAGAAATAACGCTGATATCCTTTTCTCAATTGGTGGTGACGGAACACTGCTGGATACGATTTCACTGGTGCGCGATTCTGACATTCCAATACTGGGTGTAAATCTTGGAAGGCTGGGGTTTTTATCAAGCATTTCGAAAGATGAAATATTATCTGCCATTGATCATGTCATGGAAGGAAATTACACACTCGACAGGCGAACCCTTTTATCCCTGCATACCAACAATAATCTATTTGGGGATCTCAATTTTGCCTTGAATGAGTTTTCCATCACCAAATCGAATCCGCATGCTCTTGCTGTAATCAATGTTTATGTTGATGATGTTTTTTTGAATACATACTGGGCAGACGGTTTGCTAATTGCCACCCCAACCGGATCGACAGCTTACTCCCTAAGCTGTTTTGGTCCTATTATTACACCTGATTCAGAGAATTTTGTAATTACTCCGATTGCCAGTCATAACCTTACCGTAAGGCCAATCGTAATCCCTGATAAAAGCACTATCCGCATCTCCATAGGAGGGAGGAACGACCAGTATCAGGCAGGACTTGATTCACGCTTTAAAAATATTGACCACAATACGATAATGACTGTCCGACGAGCCGGGTTTAACATTAACCTCATTCAACTTCCTAAAAAAGATTTTTTTATTACCATTCGTGAAAAACTCTTGTGGGGGAAAGACCAGCGAAATTAGTTCCTGAGAAATTGCCATTTTTTCTTACTTTCAGATAATCGGAATTTGTTGTCATAAAAACAATCATCCTGAAAGTGTCCTCAAAATCTTTCATCCGGATTTTCAACACTTTTACACTCTTGATCATCTGAATATAATATTAAGGAGTTATTCTGATTTTTGGTATGTCTTTGCAAAACCATTGATTTAAGAGAGTCCTTTGCAAATAATAAATCCAAAGAAGTTGAGTTTAAAATGCTGAATTTCGAGGGTTTATTTTTCAATGAAACAATCAGCCGCTGTTTTCTTTTTGTTCACTTTTGTTTTATGTATAATTTCCTGCAAAAAAGTTCAGGATGATAAAATTCCACCCGTTATTTCACTTACTGGTGAGAATCCTGTTTACTGGTTTTCTTATTGCGATTATGAAGACGAGGGATTCAGGGTTTCAGATGATTTGACCGATAGTGTGGACATGGTTTTCCGGACAGATTCGGGCAGTATTTCCAATGCTGACACAGGGAAATTCTATATCACTTATTATGCTACCGACGCCGATAGCAACACTGCTTCAGCAACCAGAAAAATCATAAAAACACTATTTGATAATAGTTACTTTAAAAATACAGAATTCACAGCAAAACACGCTGAACTTCCGCTGAACATCAATGCATTTACTTCTATAATTCACAGCCAGTTACTTTATGACAATTTTGTACTTCTCAAAAATTTTCATGGACTGGGTGAAGATTTTTCTCCTGTAATCCAGTTTGATTCTGCGGGAAATCTTAACATCGATTACAGTCTGGATGATATTACAATCAAAGGTGATGGAACAATGAACTGCAACACATCGGGGTTTTTGCTCAACTATAAGATTAAAATACCAGCCTATACTGATACATTAAGGTACAAAGCAACCTTCACAAGACGCTAAGCAAAAGGTTTTTATTATGAGAATTATTGCAGCCATTTCATTAATATTCAGCCTGATGACGCTTCAACTTCGAAGTCAGGACATTGATATTGGCATATTTGGCGGTGGTTCCTATTATCTTGGTGAGTTAAATCCGGGCCGGCAGTTTTACTTCACCAACCCGGCTTATGGTGGATTAGCCCGATTCAATATTAATACCCGGTGGGCATTGCGCGGTCAGTTATTACAGGGCGAACTCGCCGGTGATGATGCAGTGAGCAAAGTTGATGAAATGCGCAATCTGCGTTTTAATTCGAAGGTTACCGAGCTGTCGGCAATCATGGAATTTAATTTCCTTGACTATTTCTCAGGCAGCCATGTGAATTATTTTTCGCCGTATTTGTTTGCCGGCCCGGCTTTTTTCACTTTTAATCCGACTGCACATTACAACAATCAAACTATTTTTTTGAGGGATATTGGAACTGAAGGTCAAATAGAAGGTGATTCAGACAGCCGCTACGATCTGATCAGTTTTGCCCTGGCATTTGGATTTGGAATGAAATACAGTCTGTCGAACCGTCTTGGATTAACTGCCGAATGGGGTCTTCGCAAAACGTTTACCGACTATCTCGACGACATCAGCGGGAATTACTATATTGATTTTTCGACGGTCTCAAATCCGGGATCAAAAGAAAATCTGTCTGATCCATCACCAATAAAACATGAGCCCGGGATGCAGCGCGGAAATTCTCAGAACAACGATTGGTATTCATTTGCAGGCATTACTTTAACCTACCGGTTTTCGGTCGGGGAAAAATCAACCTGTGTGGACTTTCTTGATTAGCTCAAATTGTAGTACTTTTGCAACCCTTTTTAAATTATATAACATAAAACAAAATTAAAGGCTGAAAAAACAAAGGCAAACCAACAACACGCCGATGAGTTTAAAGGAAAAAATTGATTTCGAAAAATTGCCCGTCCACATTGCTGTAATTATGGACGGAAACGGAAGGTGGGCCAAAAAGCAGGGGCTTATCCGTACTAAAGGCCATGAAAATGGGGTGATAGCGGTACGCGAAACAGCCGAAGCAGCTGCAGAACTCGGAATTAAACACCTCACCCTTTATGCCTTTTCGACCGAAAACTGGAATAGGCCGCGTCATGAAGTTGATGCTTTGATGAAACTCCTGCTAAAAACCATAGACTCAGAAATGAAAACCCTTATTGATAATGATATTCGTCTGATGGCAATTGGCAACCTCACGGCACTGCAAAGCAAAACGTATGAACACCTGATGTGGGCCATCGAAAAAACCAAGCACCACCAGCGAATGAATATGATTCTGGCACTTAGCTACAGCTCGCATCAGGAAATTACCCAGGCTGTTAAAGAAATTGCCATGAGAGTTCAAAATAAAGAACTCGCTGTTGAAGACATCAACGAAACAATGATCTCTAAGCACCTCTATACAAAAGACATCCCCGACCCGGAGCTCCTCATACGCACAAGTGGTGAATTCAGAATAAGCAATTTTCTGCTCTGGCAACTGGCCTATTCCGAAATATACATCACTCCAAAACTTTGGCCTGACTTCCGAAAAGAAGATTTATACCAGGCAATAGTCAATTTTCAGTGCAGAGAAAGGAGATTTGGCAGAACCAGTGAACAAATCAGTGAGAAAGTTAATATCTGAAATGAGGAAATTATTCATACTGTTCAGGCTTTCGTTGGTTTTATCCTGCTTCCCAGGATACTTATTGTTGATTTTGTTCTCCACTCCTGCCATTACCTCAGCACAAATCAGCCTGGGACAACAGCAGCTGGAGATCGATTACATGCAACCGGCAACTTATGAAATTGGCGCTATCACTATAACCGGCATTGAATATCTTGACCGTAATGTTCTAATTATGATCTCCGGTCTTAGCGTTGGCCAAAGTATAAAAGTGCCCAGTGACAGTTTTCGTGATGCAATTAACAACCTTTGGGAACAAGGACTGTTCGACCATGTAAGTATCACTGCTACCGATGTCAGGGATAATCTAATTTTTCTGAACATTGATCTGCGGGAACGACCACGAATGGCCAAATACACTTTTAAAGGAGTTTCAAAATCGGAAGCTGACAATCTCAGAGATGAAATCAAAATTTCATCAGGTGATGTTGTTACCGAAAACCTTTTAGCTACAAGCCGCTACAGGATTAAAAACTATTACACAAAAAAAGGATTCTTGGATGCCGAAGTAGAAATTGTGCAGGAACCTGATACTATGAGGAGCAACAGCGTAATCCTTACCTATACTATCGACAAAAAAGATCGGGTTAGAATTTATGACATCGAAATTACCGGAAACAAAAGTCTCTCAGACGATAAAGCGTTGAGAGCTTTTAAAAACACCAAAGAAAAAGGAGTTTTTAAGCCCTTCAACGACATCGAAATGCTGATCTGGGATGTAACCAGTGCAGCTCTTCAGTTGCAGTTTGATACACTTTACACCAAAGCCGGAGAATACTTCAATCAGAATGTCAAAATGAGAATCTTCAAATCGTCAAAATACATCGAAGATGAATTTGAGGAGGACAAACTGGCGCTGATTGACAAATATCATGCTGCCGGATATCGTGATGCCCGGATTGTTAAAGATTCAATATACCGCCACGAAGAAAGCACCATCAACATTATAATTGAAGTTGACGAAGGCCCTCAGTATTATTTTGGTGATATCAACTGGGTCGGGAATACAATTTATACTGACGAATTTCTTGGATCGGTACTCGGGATAGATAAAGGTGATACATACAACAAAGAACTTCTGAATACAAATTTGTCATTTAACCCTACCGGAATTGATGTTAGTTCACTCTATCTCGACGATGGCTATCTTTTCTTTCAGGCTGTGCCAGTTGAGGTACATGTTGAAAATGACACAATTGACCTTGAAATAAGGATTAGAGAAGGAAAACAGGCAAGAATCAATAAAGTTACGGTAAAGGGGAACACCAGAACCAACAACAGGGTGATTATCAGAGAACTTAGATCACGTCCCGGACAGTTGTTCAACCGTTCCAATATTATTCGTACTACAAGGGAACTTGCTCAGTTAAGATATTTTAATGCCGAAACCATCAAACCGGATATCCAGCCCAATCCTGCCGACGGAACAGTGGATATCAGCTACGAAGTCGAAGAGACGTCAGCTGATCAGGTTGAATTGTCAGGTGGCTGGGGCTATGGCCGTATTATCGGGACTCTCGGTCTTTCGTTCAACAATTTTTCATTGCGCAATTTGTTTAAAAAAGATGCCTGGAGGCCTATTCCTTCAGGCGATGGGCAAAAACTTTCGATTAGACTTCAATCCTACGGGAAAGGGTATATAAGCTACAACTTTTCGTTTACAGAACCCTGGCTGGGTGGACGAAAACCAAATGCTTTCAGCGTTTCATATTTCCATTCACTATATTCCAATGGTCTAAAGAAAAGTGATACTCTGCGGTCAGCATTCGTAACCGATGGTATTTCACTTGGTCTCGGAAAACGTCTGGAATGGCCTGACGATTATTTTACACTTTATCAGTCATTGAATTTCCAGTTTTACAGCCTTGATAACTATGCCCAGATATTTTCGTTTGGCTCAGGAAACGGCCAGTACAACAACTTCAATTACAATGTCATTCTTTCCCGAAATTCGATTGATGCACCAATTTATCCTCGTTCTGGATCCGAAATTTCTCTTTCACTTGCTTTCACCCCACCGTATTCATCCTTTTCTGACAAAAATTTTGTTGAATTGCCCGACGAAGAAAAATATCAGTGGATTGAATACCACAAATGGAAAATCAAAGCAAATTTTTACACCAATATTTTTGAAAACCTTGTGCTGAGCGCAAGAACACAGTTTGGCTTCCTCGGATCATACAACCCCGATATAGGGATCACTCCTTTTGAACGTTTTTACCTTGGAGGTGATGGTCTGACAGGTTACAACAACTTTGACGGAAGAGAACTTATCGGTATGAGAGGCTATAGCAACGAATCCATAACCCCTAATTATTATCAGAACAGCAATATCGGTGGAACAATATACTCAAAATACACTTTTGAACTGAGATATCCGCTTTCATTAAATCCAAATGCAACGATTTTTGCTCTTGCATTTATGGAATCTGGTAATTCGTGGGAAAACTTTGCTTCGTTCAATCCTTTTAAAGTGTATCGCTCGGCAGGTGTGGGAATGCGCGTTTTTCTACCTATGTTTGGTATTCTTGGCCTCGACTGGGGTTACGGTTTTGACGAAGTTCCGGGATTGCCCGATGCCAATAAAGGCCAATTCCATTTTTCAATAAACCAATCAATTGATTAATCCAAATTGTTGAAGATATTTTTTGGAATGTAATTTGTTTGCAAATCACCGTTTTGATTGTTAAAAATAATACAGGAGGTATGAACAATGAAAAAAATTGAATATGTAATCAGGGTTTTTGCTTCGGCATTCTTCCTTATGGCTTTTGCCACAAGCAGCTATTCACAGAAATTTGGTTATGTTGACAGCGAATACATTTTACAAAGCATTCCCGAATATCAGGATGCACAAAATGAACTGGACGAGCTCTCAAAAGAATGGCAAACTGAAATCGAAACCGAATTTGCCAAAATTGAACAAATGTACAAGGCCTATCAGGCTGATGCCGTTCTCTTGCCCGAAGACCTGAAAAGGAAAAGGGAAGATGAAATCATTAAAGCCGAAAAAGACGTTAAGGAACTGCAGCGCAAGAGATTTGGTCAGGACGGGGATTTGTTCAACAAACGTCAGGAACTTGTCAAACCAATACAGGAAAAGGTGTTTAATGCCATTGAAGAAATTGCAACCAAACAAAATTATGCTTTCATTTTTGACAAAGCAAGCGGACCGGTAATTATGTATGTTAATCCCAAATATAACATCAGTGATGAAGTGCTCGATCAAATAGGAAGTATCATGGGAGTGAGAAAACAATAATCTGAAACATTCTTTCCTTTTTCTCAATAATTAATCAGCTATTCAACATATTAGCGTATTTTTGTAGCCTTAAATTTTTTCATGAAATTATAAAATATTTAAAATGAGTAAAATAGGAAAATTTTTAGCAGCAATCGCTTTCTTAGCAGTTACATTTGCAGGATATGCACAAAGTCCTTTGAAATTCGGACATGTTGACTTTGCAAAACTTTACAGTGAAATGCCTGGTCAGGATTCAATCAAAAAAGAGTATGAAACATACGCACAGGGATTACAAAATCAAATGACCACCATGCAGGCCGAGCTGGAGAACAAATATCTCGATTACCAGGCTAACCAGGCAACATGGTCAAATATAATTCGTCAGACCAAAGAAAAAGAAATTCAGGATATTCAGGGAAGGCTGGAAGAGTTCAATACCCAAGCCCAGCAGGATTTGAGAGACAAAGAAGACGCGCTCACCGCTCCGTTAATCGAAAAAGCCCGTAAAGCCGTTGAAGACGTTGCCAGAGAAAATGGTTACACTTACGTGTTTAACAGCACCGAAGGCCTTTTGCTTTACGCTGCACCCAGCGATGACATTATGCCTCTGGTGAAGAAAAAACTCGGGATTAAATAAATCAAAATCCTTTTAAACAAAAAAATCCTCCAATTATGGAGGATTTTTTTTATTTGATTTTTTCCTCTGGTTAGAACTGCTTATGGGCAAAACAACTGATCATTTCCATTGTATCATCCCTGGCTTCAATAAACCCCATATGTCCAACCTCAGCCAGTACAAGCACTTCCGAATGACGGGGCAAAATGGCCTGAGCCAACACATTCTGAACCGGAATGCGCATATCATCCTTGCCAGCAATAAAAAGCACAGGGATTGTTGTGTTGAGAAGTAAATCAAGTTTACCCGATCTTTCCTTCATCCCTTCGAGTGCAGCGATGATACTCTGACCACTCATTTTATCTGCACGATGCCACAGCATATCAATTTTTTCAGCAAATTTTACCGTATTAATTTCAGCAAAAAGATCTGGAATAAACTGTTTGACAAATCCTTTGCGGTTGAGTTTAATCATTTCGATCGTTCTGCGGCGGTTTTCTTTTACTTCCTCAGTATCGGCTGCAGCATGAGAATGAAAAAGACAAATACCGCTTAGCATTTGAGGGTATTGTTTTGCAAATTCCAAAGTAACGTATCCTCCCATAGAATGGCCAACCATCACACAACGCTTAATATCAAGTGCATCAAGCACAGCTTTTACACTTGCCGCCATCAGTTCCATTGTATGTATTTTTTCTATCAACGGGGTCTTACCATGTCCGGGCAGGTCAATACGTACAATCTTGAATTTTTTTGAAAGTGCCCTGGAAAAATCTTCCCAAATTTCCAGTGATTCAATGAATCCATGAAGGAAAACAAGAGTATTTCCTTCTCCTTCAGTTTTGTAATGAACAGGTTTCTCTTTAAAAATAATTGTATTCATTTTCAATTATTTAAATTAAATACTATTGCTGAGACATCAATTGTTCAATTTCATTTAATTCAACAGGAATATCAGCTGACAAGTCAACGGGCCCATTTTCTGAAATCATAATATCATTTTCTAATCTTATGCCAATTCCTTCCTGTGGAATATAAATACCCGGCTCACATGTAAAAACCATGCCAGACTGAAATGGTTCGAAGCGATGAATGACATCATGAACATCAAGCCCAAGATGGTGGGCTGTTCCGTGCATGAAATATTTTTTGAACAGCGGGTTTTCCGGGTCTTGATTTTTTACTTCCTGTTCATTAAGCAAACCAATTTTTATCATTTCTTTTTCCATTTCCTGGTTAACAAATGAATTGTAATTTTCCATAGTATTTCCCGGAATCATCTGCTGAACAGCCAGTTTCTGTACCCTGTGCACCAGCTCGTACAATTGCTTTTGACGAGGTGTGAATTTTCCGTTTACCGGAATGGTACGTGAAACATCCGCGGCATAATTTGCATACTCAGCTCCAAAATCAAAAAGCACCAGATTTCCATCGGCACATTGGCTGTTGTTTTGGTGATAATGAAGTACACAGGCATTTTTACCAGTGGCAATAATTGGAGGAAAGGCACTTCCGTTTGCCCGGTTAATCAGAAACTCATGTTCCATTTCTGCCTGTATTTCAAATTCATAAACACCCGGTTTTACAAAACGTAACATTCGTCGGAAAGCTTTACCTGTAATCTCATTGGCTTTTCGGATAAGTTCAATCTCTGTGTCAGTTTTTATCATCCTTAATTTTGTCATCAGCGGAGCTGCTCTCAGGTATTTATGAGCTGGATATTGTCGCATGATGCTGTGAGCAAAACGAAGGTCGCGCGATTCCACTTCAGAAGAAAACTTTGGATATTCATAGGTGTTCAGATAAATATGATCACTCCACAAAATCAGGTCGCGAAGGGTCATTTCCAGATTGTCGAGCCACTGAACATTTTTAATTCCTGAAATGGCATGTGCTTCCTCTCTGGTCACTTTATGCCCTTCACGAATAGCCATTTGTTCGCTGGTTTCAATTACAAGTAATATTTCTCTTAGTTTAGGATCAGGATAATCAGGTGCGAGCATCAAAACCGATTTTTCCTGTTCGATCCCCGTCAGGTAAAAAAAATCAGACTGCTGCCGGTAAATGAAGAGCTGATCACCGTTTCGCAGATACTCGTCATTTGCATTGAAAACAGCTACAGACCTGGGTTCTAACAACTTCGACAATCGTCGTCGGTTCTCCGAAAAAAAACCAGATTTAATAGGTATGTATCGCATCTTCAAAAAATTAATAATTTAAACAAAGTATAAATTACTGATAAAAAACATTTTCTATTAAATTAGAAAGGTTTTTACCATTAAATTTGCCCGTTTGCATCTGCAAAAGTGGGTCTTTTTAAATTAAATGATTTAAAAAACGAAAAATTTAATCTTATGGGTAATTCTAATTCACCTCTCACTTCGATAACAAAAAAGGTTATTATGGCTTTGGTGGGATTGTTTTTGATTTCCTTCCTGGTGGTGCATCTTGCGATTAATCTCACATTGCTCATCCCGGATTCTGGCAGGGAAATTTTCACCAAAGCAGCTCATTTTATGGGAACGAATCCTGTGATAAAAGTATTTGAGATCATTTTGATAGCCGGTTTTATCACCCATATTTTTATAGGAGTGGTACTACAGCTTAAAAACTGGAGATCAAGACCACAGCACTATAAAGTGAAAAGCAATTCACAGTTGTCGTTTTTTTCCAAATACATGATTCATACCGGCGTATTAATTTTCATTTTTATGTCGCTGCATATCCTTGATTTTTATTACAAGGCCAAATTCACTGATGTAATCCCGATGATAAATGTTGATGGCACTGAATATCATGATCTCGGATTTCTGATCATCGAAAAATTCAAGTCGTTAAAATACCTGATTATTTATCTGGTAGCCTTTGTTTTTCTTGGGTTTCATCTCAATCATGCATTTCAGTCCGCATTTCAATCGCTGGGATTGAATCACAGTAAATACACCCCGTTTATCAAAAAGCTGGGACTTATCGTTTCAATTGTTCTTCCGTTAGGATTTACCATCCTTCCGCTGGTTATTTATTTTAGTAATTAATGAAAATCCTGTATTTATCATGATAAAATTAGACGCAAAAATTCCAGAAGGTCCATTAGCAGAAAAATGGAGCATTCACAAACACAATGTCAAACTGGTTAATCCGGCCAATAAAGCAAAACTTGATATTATTCTTGTTGGCACAGGGCTTGCCGGATCATCAGCAGCATCCTCACTGGGTGAGCTTGGTTATAATGTCAAAGCTTTTTGTTTTCAGGACACACCCCGGCGGGCACACTCAGTTGCTGCACAGGGCGGAATAAATGCTGCAAAAAATTACCGTAACGACGGTGACAGTGTTTACCGGTTGTTTTACGACATCATCAAGGGAGGTGACTTTCGGGCACGCGAAGCCAATGTTTACCGTGCAGCTGAAGTAAGTAACCAAACCATAGATCAGCTTGTTGCTGCAGGCGTTCCCTTTGCAAGAGAATACAGCGGCTATCTTGATAACCGCTCTTTTGGAGGTGTTCAGGTTTCCCGGACATTTTACGCTAAAGGAGCCACAGGACAACAATGTTTGCTCGGAGCTTACTCAGGATTGATCAGGCAAATGTCAAGAGGTAAGGTAACCATGTATCCCCGTCGGGATATGCTCGATATAGTAATTATTGACGGTAAGGCCCGCGGTATTATTACCCGGAATCTGGTTACCGGAGAAATCGAACGCCATTCCGGACATTGTGTAGTTCTTGCAACAGGAGGATATGGTACTATTTACTACCTCTCAACACTTGCACTTGGATCGAATGTTTCAGCAGCCTGGGCAGCTCACAAAAAAGGCGCACTATTTGCCAACCCCAGTTTTATTCAAATACATCCGACCAGTCTGCCACAGTTGAATGACTATCAGTCTAAACTCACCCTGATGTCGGAATCGCTGAGAAATGACGGACGCATCTGGGTTCCCAAAAACAAGGGAGAAACCAGAGCAGCCAACGATATTCCCGAAGAAGACCGCGATTATTATCTGGAACGTCGGTATCCGGCCTTTGGCAATCTGGTACCACGTGACGTAGCTTCAAGAGCAGCCAAGGAAAGATGCGACGCAGGTTATGGCGTGGGAAAAACCGGATTGTCGGTTTACCTGGATTTCAAGGACTCCATTAAAAAGAATGGTAAAAAAGTCATCGAAAGCAAATATGGAAATTTGTTTGAGATGTATCACAAAATCACAGGCGACAACCCTTACGAAGTACCAATGCGGATATACCCGGCCGGGCATTACACAATGGGAGGCCTCTGGGTTGATTATAACCTGATGACCACAGTTGACGGGCTATTTTCAATCGGAGAATCCAATTTCTCAGATCATGGAGCCAACCGCCTTGGAGCCGGTTCTCTTATGCAAACATCAGGTGATGGTTATTTCATCCTGCCGGTAACAATCGGTGATTACCTCTCAAGTGAAATCAGAACTCCAAGAATTAAAACCGACCATCCTGAGTTCGAAAAAGCTGAAAAAGGAGTAAAAGACAGATTGGCAAGACTTTTAGCCGTTAAAGGAACAAAAACCCCAACCAGTTTTCACAAACGGCTGGGAAAAATTATGTGGGATTACTGTGGGATGGTGCGCAACGAAGAAGGACTTAACAAAGCAATGGTTCTGGTCGGAGAGCTTGAAGAAGAATTCTGGAAAGATGTAAGAGTCGCCGGACATGACAAAGAACTTAATCAGGAACTGGAAAAAGCAGGCAAAGTTGTCGATTTCTTCGGCATAGCAAAACTGATGATACAGGATGCATTGAATCGCAGAGAATCCTGCGGCGCTCATTTCAGAGAAGAAAGTCAAACACCTGAAGGTGAAGCCAAAAGAATCGACAGCGAATACAGTTATGTAGCTGCCTGGGAATATAAAGGCGATGACCAGCCACACACACTTCACAAAGAACCCCTGGTCTTTGAAAATGTGGAACTGAAAGAAAGAAGTTACAAGTAATCACAAACTAAAAAGCTTATACGATATGAATTTCACTCTCGAAATATGGCGGCAAAAAGATGCCAAAAGCAAAGGAAAATTTGTGACTTATCAAATCACTAACGTTTCTGAAGAAATGTCCTTCCTGGAAATGCTTGACTATTTAAATGCCACCCTCATAGAAAAAGGCGACGAGCCGGTAGCTTTCGAATACGATTGCCGCGAAGGCATTTGCGGAACATGCGGCCTCTATATCAACGGGTATGCACATGGTCCGGGACATCTGACAACTACTTGTGAACTACGCATGACAAAATTTAAAGATGGTCAAAAAATTGTTATTGAACCCTGGCGCTCCAGAGCATTCCCGGTGATCAAAGACCTGATTGTTGACCGTTCGGCTTTTGACAAAATTCTCCAGGCAGGCGGGTTTATTTCAGCCAATACAGGTGCAGCACCTGATGCCAATTCCATTCCAATACCAAAACCTAAAGCCGATGCTGCTTTCGATGCTGCAGCATGCATCGGATGCGGAGCATGTGTAGCTGCCTGTAAAAATTCCTCAGCAATGTTGTTTGTTTCTGCAAAAGTTTCCCAGTATGCTTTACTTCCTCAGGGTCGCGTAGAAGCCAAAGAACGTGTGCAAAAAATGATTAAAAAAATGGATGAACTCGGATTTGGTAACTGTACCAATACTGGTGCCTGTCAGGCAATGTGCCCTAAAGGTATTAACCTGACACACATTGCACGTATGAACCGCGAATTTATCAGTGCCAAGATCGGCGCTCAAAAAACCTGAGATTAATTCCCGAAAGAATTGATAAACAATAACAAAAAACCCGCTTGATCAGCGGGTTTTTTGTTACTCCTATTCACACTATGACTTTGGATTTTCACTTCCCGTAAAAAATAATCTGTTATCAGATTCTTACAGGAACAAGTGAAGAAATTAAATACTCGTGATGATTTACTCGAACGGTAATATTAACCAGAACTTAATTCCTGATTAATAACCCGACAATTCTTCTGTCCGGGGTTTTTTTAGAAAATGTCTCACAGCAATAAAAACCAATAAGGTCAATATGACCAGAATGCCGGTCACGGCAGTAAATACAATTTCTTCATCAGAACCAGATGTATCTGTTAACCTTTTCGAAATTATTCCAAACAAGGCCCAAACAATTACCAGACTGAAGAAATAATCCTTACGTGAAAGCAGTGCAAAAACGCCAAGCAATGATGCAACGACCACCATAACCACTGTCCAGAAAACATCTGACAAACCAAATTTACCCCAGTTGATATCCACCAGTAAAACAGACATATTGGCGATAACAGCTACCGAAACCCAACCCAGATAGATACTGAACGGAACGTGAACAAAAAAATGCTCTTTGCGGCTGATAATCCGCCGACCGGCACCTAAAAAATAGTAAATCATCAGAAGTGAACCTAACAAACCCAAAATAAGCAGTAATGAAAACCAGATAAGCTCATGATGCCAGGCAAATATCCAAGCAATGTTTGCCAGGCAGGAAACAAAAAACCAAATGTCAATCCTGTAGAGAAATCTGTTTTGCTCGTGTTGAAGGTTGATAAACAAACCTTTGGCCTGATAAATAACAAAGGCGGCCAGCAAAAGATAAATCACACCCCAAATTGAAAATGTGAAGCCTGCTGGTGTAAAAAGAGAAGGGATTGAAGCCGACACTTCACCTGTTGTTTTTCCTCCGATGGGCAATGCATTAGCCAAAAAATTGACTGCCAATAAAAAAATAAAACCGGCGATGTTCAACATCTGATAGACTTTCAGTTTCATTTCGTGGATTTTTTCGGTGAAAGTAGTAAAATAATCCGTTATGAGTCGAATTGAGGAGTTCAAGTATTTCTGGAAAAATTATATTTTTGTGGTTTTCTTGCAGATAGAGATTCCTGGGAAAGAAATTACATCAGTAAAAACCGAGAGGAATCCCGGTTTTCTTTTATCGGAAGAAAATACCATTTACATAATTCAAGTCTAACTTAAAAATTATTCCAATGAGAAAAGCTTTTTTATCGGTTTTCGCACTCACAATTTTACTGTTTGCTGTTACCAACGATGCCTTATCCTGTACCAACTACCTGATTACCAAAGGAGCTTCGGTTGACGGATCTACAATGATTTCCTACGCTGCTGACTCACATGTTCTTTACGGTGAATTGTACCACTGGTCGGCAGGCATCTGGCCTGAAGGAACCATGATGGACGTGTACGAATGGGATACCGGAAAATTTCTTGGACAGATAAAACAGGCCGGACAAACCTATAATGTTGTCGGAAATATTAACGAAAATCAGGTTGCTATTGGTGAAACCACTTATGGAGGACGATCAGAACTCGGCAGCCAGGAAGGCGCCATCATAGATTATGGCAGCCTGATTTACATCACTCTTCAGCGGGCAAAAACAGCACGTGAAGCCATTCAGCTATTTCATGAACTTACTTCCACTTATGGTTATAACAGCTCAGGAGAATCCTTTTCAATTGCCGACCCCAATGAAGTCTGGATTCTGGAAATGATCGGAAAAGGCAATGGTTACAAGGGGGCTGTCTGGGTTGCACGCATGATCCCTGACGGTTATGTTTCCGGCCATGCCAATCAGGCACGCATCACTACTTTCCCGCTTGCCGACGGTAAAACTTCAGTTACTTCAAAAAACTTTGACGAATTCATTAAAAATCCAAAAATAGAAACCATCTATTCGGAAGATGTTATCAGTTTTGCCAGGGAAAAAGGATATTTTAAAGGAAAAGATAAAAATTTCAGCTTCTCCGATACTTATGCTCCGGTTGATTTTGGTGGCGCACGTTTTTGTGAAATCAGGGTTTGGACCATGTTTAACAGAGTGAGCAAAGGAATGGATCAATACTGGGATTATGTGAAAGGCAATATCAAACATGATCCTGAGCTTCCCAACGGAGATGAAAACGTAGATCATTATGCAACCAACCGTATGCCTCTTTGGATTTTACCAGAGAAAAAAGTCAGCGTTCAGGACATGTTTGCTTTTATGCGCGATTATCTTCAGGGCACTGAACTTGATATGTCGAAAGACCTTGGTGCCGGTCCTTATGGAATGCCTTACCGCTGGAGACCACTTACATGGGAAGTTGACGGTGTTACTTATTGCCACGAAAGAGCAACCGTTACTCAACAAACCGGGTTCTCCTTTATAGCGCAAATGCGAAACTGGCTGCCAAACCAAATTGGCGGTATTTTCTGGTTTGGTGTCGACGATGCCTCATGTACCGTTTACATGCCAATGTATTGCAGCATCACTCACGCTCCTTATTCCTTTGAAAAAGGACACGGTGCTATGATGACCTGGTCGGATGATGCAGCCTTCTGGGTATTCAACCAGCTTACCAATTTTACTTACTCCCGCTGGAATACCATTTACCCGGAAGTACTTGGCAAAATTCATACCTATGAACAGGAGTTCGTTGATATGACCCCAAAAATTGATGAAAAAGCTGTTGCACTATACAAAACTGATCCCGAAGAATCGGTTAAGTACCTTACTTCCTATTCAACCCGTTTGGGAGATAAGGTTACAGATGAATGGAAACAATTCTACCGCTATTTGTTTATGAAATATATGGATGGTAATATCAAAACCCCGGTAGAAGGCCAAATGAATCCAAAAGTGGAACAACCGGGTTATCCCGTTGAGTGGCTTCGCCGAATTGTAAATGAAACCGGAGATCAGTTTAAAGTGATCGGAACCGGGCATTAATTTTTGGCTTTTACTGCCGGGAAACAGAAACAAAACCTTTTCTGTCATTGGTTGAACATAAAAACATTTTACTATTAGCAGTATAAATAACAGAAGTTTTTAATAATAAAATCCTGTTTTTAAGCGTACTAAAAAAAGAACAGGCCAATAAAATATAAAAATGACTGAAGAACTTAAAAACAATAAAAAAGAGAGACTTACTTATCGCATTCTTTTGCTGGTTTTGCTGGCTTTATTAATTCTTTTTGGAATATTCTTTTTTATCAAAAATGCAGAAAATAAGTCACTTAAAGCAGAAAAAGAGCAAATCCGCACAGATTTACAAACAGAACTTGATTCGCTTCTAAATCAACACAACAGGGTAAAGACTGAATACGGTTTCCTTGCTGACAGTTTGTTGACAAAAGATAGCATAATCCAGGCCAATGCCACAGAAATAAAGCAATTACTGAATTACAAATGGGAATACTATCAGATAAAAAAGAAACTTGACAGGCTGAGGGTAGTGGCGCAGGGCTATGTTTATCAGATAGATTCCTTGTACACCGTAAACAAAGAACTGAAGGAAGAAAACGTACGTATTCGCGAAAGCTACCAGGCTGAGCGCGAAAAGAATATCGGGCTAAAGCAGGCAACAGAAGAACTGGAAGAGCTGGTTACCGAAGCTTCCGTGCTGCGTGCCTATAATATTCAGTCAACCGGAATCCGTTACCGGGGATCAAGAGAGGATGAAACCGACAAAGCACGTCGTACCGACGGGCTGAAGATTTGTTTTACCATTGGTGAAAATACACTTATTCAGCCAGGAAGTAAAGATATCTATCTAAGAATTGCACGTCCCGACAATGTCATTCTGATTTATGACATAACCGATGCCTATACTTTCGAATATGAAGGCAACACACTCCAGTATTCACTCAAAAAAACTATTGACTACAATGGTTCAGCGCAGGATGTTTGTTTAAGCTGGAAAAAACGTGACCTTAATGAAGATACCATGGAAGGCCGGTACAATGTGAGCATTTATGCAGATGGTAAACTAATTGGTGAAAGCGCTTTTGAACTGAGATAAATTTCAATTTAAATTTTATTCTAAAACCGGCTAAGTTTAAAGATTTAGCCGGTTTTTTTACTGTACTTTTCCGGATTCAACAACACTGGCGTTTTCCTGATTTTTTGGTTTGGAAAGTCGCTCAACCCACCAAACCCATAAAATAAAGATTATTACATAAAAAAATGGCCTGAACAAATAATCATGGCTAAAATCCCAATATTCCGGTATTGTGATAACTACTACTGAAAGGCCGATTATTCTGAACAAGTTGGTAAGGTGCACAATCAGCATTCCAAAAGGAATAAACCAAAGCTTTCGCTTCAATGGCCCAGGGAAAAACAACATCAGCAGGGCAAATTGTAAAATTTGTTTAAATCCAGAACAACTGCGGTTCACGGCAATATATCCGTTATTGGCAAAATACATTGTTTTGTTCTGATGTACAGCAGTGATTTCAATTCCCAATACATGCTCAACAACCCAGGCGCTCGGGTAATAAACTATATCAACCATTTTTTGTTCCAGGTAGCTTACTTCCCTGCTTAGTGGCCAATACCTGGCAGTGTTGGCCCAAAACCTGAACGAATAATGAATCAGCAAAGTGATGATGATAAATAGTACCACATCTTTAAAAACATCCAGTCGGTTGCGCCGGATAAATTCAACAGTCTTCAATTTGAGTTCGGAAAACAGCTTCATTAATTTTTGATTTTTTTTATACAAACCTAACCACTTCTTCGAAAGATTTTCTGATTTTTTGCTCTGACTTGTGAAATCCTTCTTTAGGATAACCAAGCGGAGTAATTGCAATAACTTCTTCATCGTCCTGCAAAATACCGGTATTTCTTAATAACCCGGGATCAAATGCAACAATCCAGCAGGAACCAATGCCCAGAGAAGCAGCAGCAAGAATCATGTGATCCATGGCAATGGCGAGGTCAGTTTCGAGAGTATTAAGACTCCCATCGGAACGCTCCCAGGCTGCCTTTCGATAGCCTGCCACAATCAAAATATGCGGGGCATCTTTGAACCAAACGCGGTGATAACATGACCGGACTTTACTTAGTTTTTCGGGCGAAGAAACAAGATAAAACCGCCATGGCTGTCGGTTAGCTGCTGACGGTGCCAGACGCCCTGCCTCCAGAATCAGTCTGAGCTGTTCAGGTGCAACAATACGGTCGGGATCATAATTACGAATACTTACTCTGTTTTCTGCCAATTTCAAAAAATCCATCTTATTCTCATTTGAGCACTGCAAAAATGCATAAATTATATTTTACAATCTTTGAAATCGAAAAAACCGGTTTTATTTCTTATTTTCAAATCACTTCCCTGAACTAAATAGGTAAAATCATTACCGACTTCACACGATAAAGCATTGTTTTTTACCTTTGGCGTTCAAACTCGTTTCTAATCCAATAACACAACTATTTTTATCATGCGTCATTTATTTATACTTACTTTCCTTTTGCGGGTTTTACTCTTATCACCAGACAACCTGCCTGCACAATCAAATGAAAGCACTGAAAAATTTACTGCTGAAACTTTTTCAGGACTAAAATTCCGTAGCATTGGCCCGGCGCTAATGTCCGGCAGAATTGCCGATATTGCCATTCATCCACAAAATGAGAACATATGGTATATTGCAGTAGGTTCAGGCGGGGTTTGGAAAACAACAAATTCAGGAACCACGTGGACTCCTGTATTTGATAACCAGGGAGCCTACTCTATTGGATGTATCACCATAGATGCATGCAACCCCAATGTGATTTGGGCTGGAACCGGAGAAAATGTCGGAGGCCGGCATGTGGGATATGGGGATGGAGTTTATCGCAGCAATGACGGTGGAATTACCTGGCAAAATATGGGGTTACAAACATCAGAACATATTTCAAAAATTCTTGTACATCCGGAAAATTCAAATATCATATGGGTTGCAGCACAAGGGCCACTTTGGGTTAAGGGGGGAGAACGCGGAATATTTAAAAGTATTGACGGGGGCAAGACATGGAAACAAACACTTGGTGATAACAGCTGGACAGGAGCTACTGACCTTGCCATAGACCCCAGGAATCCTGACTTGCTTTATGCTGCCACATGGCAAAGGCAGCGTACTGCAGCTTCATTTATGGGTGGCGGCCCGGGAAGTGGTATTTACCGGTCAACCGACAGTGGTGAAACATGGGAAAAACTTACCAGCGGACTTCCATCCGGCAACCTGGGAAAGATTGGAATTGCTGTTTCTCCGCAAAATCCTGATGTGATTTATGCTACCATAGAACTTGAAAGACGATCAGGCGGAGTTTTTCGTAGTGACAACAGGGGGTCAAGCTGGACAAAACAATCGGATGTGGTTGCTAAAGGTACCGGGCCGCATTACTACCAGGAGATTTATGCAAGCCCGCACCAATTCGATAAAGCTTACCTGATGGATGTCAGGCTTAGAATTTCGGAAAACGGCGGAAAAACGTTCAGTCGAATGCATCATCGCCACACACACGTTGACAATCACGCTATTGCTTTCAGAAAAAGTGACCCGAATTATGCCCTGCTCGGTAACGACGGAGGTCTTTACGAAACATTCGACAATATGGAAAACTGGAAACATATTGCCAACCTTCCGGTAACCCAGTTTTACAAAATTGCAGTTGACGATGATCTGCCTTTTTATAATATTTACGGAGGCACACAGGACAACAACACGCAGGCTGGTCCATCACGCACCGACAATGTCCACGGCATAAGCAATTCCGACTGGTTCATTACTCTTTTTGCTGATGGATACCAGCCAGCCACCGAACCCGGAAATCCAAACATCGTTTATTCTCAATGGCAGCAGGGCAACCTGGTACGTTACGACAAAGCAACCGGTGAGATCGTTTACATTCAGCCTCAACCCGAAGCAAACGAAGACAGCGAAAGGTTCAACTGGGATGCTCCCGTTCTGGTCAGCCCCCATCAGCCTTCACGACTTTACTTTGCCTCGCAGCGGGTTTGGCGTTCAGATAACAGGGGAGACAGTTGGACTGCTATCTCTGACGACCTTACGCGAAACCAGGACCGCATGATAATGCCATTGATGGACAAAACCTGGAGTTGGGATGCTCAGTGGGATTTCGTGGCTATGTCCGATTATAATACCATAACCTCACTCTCCGAATCCCCTTTACAGGAAGGATTGTTATACGCCGGAACTGATGATGGTATCATTCAGATTACTGAAGATGGAGGGAAAAGCTGGAGAAAAATTGAAACAGGCAACTTTCCCGGTGCACCCGATAATGCTTTTGTAAACGATATTAAAGCTGACCTTTTTGACGTCAACACCGTTTACGTTGTGCTCGACAACCACAAAAACGGTGATTTCAATCCATATGTATTTAAAAGCAACAACCGCGGTCATAGCTGGACTTCAATCACAGGCAATCTGCCCGCCAGAACCTTGTCCTGGAGAATTGTGCAGGATTATGTTAAGCCTGACCTTTTATTCTTAGGTACTGAATTTGGCATCTGGTTTACCATAAATGGCGGAAATGACTGGATTCAACTTAAAGGCGGACTACCTGTAATTGCTTTTCGCGATCTGACAATACAGCGTCGTGAGAATGACCTTGTCGCAGCTTCATTTGGCCGGGGGATTTATATCCTTGATGATTTCAGTGCATTAAGGGAAATTAATGGGCAGCTCACGGAGCAGGAAGCTGTTTTGTTTACTCCTCGCCAAAGCTGGTGGTATTTTGAGCGTCAACGACTTGGATCAGGTAAAAAAGCTTCGCAGGGAGAAGCCTGGTTTGTTGCCGATAATCCTCCGTTTGGAACTACTTTTACCTATTATCTGCGCGACAGCTTCGAAACTAAAAAACAAATCAGACAAAAAACTGAGGTTCAACTAACTGCCGGGAACAAAGAAATTCCCTTCCCCGGTTGGGAAGCCCTGGATGAAGAAATACTTGAAGAAGCACCAAAAGTTTGGGTCTTCATCACGGACAAGACCGGAAATTTCATCTGCCGTATAGAAGCGCCGTCAACCAAAGGAATAAATCGTGTTACATGGGATTTAACAATACCCTCATCCACCGCCATTCAAAATTCAAGGCCAAACTGGCAGCCAAAAGGTCCGATGGTAGCTCCCGGAACTTATTCTGCTGCCCTTTTTAAGCAAAGTGAAGGTGAATTTGAACCTTTGAGTACTCCTGTGAATTTTGACATTCTGCCCTTACGCGAAGGCACGCTTCCCGGCTCCTCGCCTGAACATACGGTAGCATTCTGGATGGAACTTCAGGAAGTGCAACGAACGGCTTCTGCTGCCTCTGTTGCACTTCAAAATGCATTTGAAAAAGTTGATCTGCTGCGACATGCGCTGGCAAATACTCAAACACCACCAGCTGATCTTGAAAAACGGCTGTTTAACATAAAAAAAGAACTCCTGGCGCTTGATCTGATAATGAACGGGAGTAAATCCAGGGATGAAATCGGTGAAAGGCTTTCTCCAACAGTCCAAAGCAGGCTTTATTTTGCACTTTCAGGAACATCCAGATCAACTTATGGTCCAACTCCAGCTCATCACCGCAGTCTTGAAATTGCACGTGAGCAGCTTTCCGGAATTTGCGAACAGCTTGACAAAATAAGACTTGAAAGCATCCCGGCTTTGGAAAAAGCACTTCAGGATGCTAAATCTCCCTGGATTGAAGGCCAGCCAATACCTACCGATTAAAATACTCATCATCTCTTGGTCAAAAATTCATCTGTACATCGTCGAAACTAATTCTTCCTGAGGGTTTTTCATTCAAGGAAAACTTTCGTAAAACACCTTT
>RZYY01000142.1 GCA_009930115.1 Sphingobacteriia bacterium
GTACAATGCAGGTGATACAGCCTGATGAACTTATTGAGCCTGTTGGCGCACCAGAAATAGTTGATCTGAATGGAAATAATGATGGAAAGGTAAACCCTAACGAAACGTGCAGTATTACATACACTCTCAAGAATTGGGGAAGCACCGGAGCCATTAATGTTGAAGCTACCCTGAGTTCTTCCGACCCGTATGTGGAAATTCTCAACCCGGCATCTGTTTCGTTTGGAAATATTGAACCCGGAGCTCAGTCAACCGGCAATCCGTTTGAGTTTTTTGTCAGCCCCGATTGCCCTGTTGGTCATGATTTTTCACTTCAACTGCATGTGGTTACCACTAATTACTCATGGGATTATTATACTACTGTTATCGTGAAGGGATGCATTCTTGTCTGCAACAATTTTGTGGTGTTCGATGGTGGAACTGCCAATCATAATTATCGAATGGACGCCGGTGAAACTGTTGTTCTGGTTCTTTCGATAAGTAATATTGGCGAAGATATTGCTCCGGAAGTCATGGGAATATTGTCTTCCAGTGATCCTAATTTTTCGGTAATTGACAATACCGGTTCATTTGGTACCATGGCCATCAATACGACTTCCACCAATCCTTCAGACCATTTTGGAATAACAGTATCCGAAGATTGTCCCCCAGGACTGTATGATTTTGATCTTAATCTACTGACCCAAAATGGTAATTATCCTTATGAAATGATTACCCTTGTGAGAATTCACGTTGGAATACCTGTTGAGAAAGACTATACCGGCCCTGATGAATACGGCTATTACGCTTATTCCAGCGATGATACTTTCTACGAACAAACTCCGGAGTACAACTGGATGGAATTGCTTGGCACAGGAACCCAGATTGGATTACCGGGAATAAGTAACTACACGCAGACCATTGATTTACCATTTTCATTTAAATATTATGGTAATAATTTTACCCAATTGCGTATCAGTACTGACGGCTGGATAGCTTTTGGGAATGGTACCCAGACAGCACCAATAAATACAGGACTGCCTGCAAATGACAATGTAAATAACATGGTAGCTGTTTGCTGGGACGATTTGCTGGATGAGGAATTTTTCATGGGAAAAATCTTTTATCATTACGATCAGCCCAACAATCGTTTTATTGTTGAATGGGATAGCATATCACACAATGGATTTATTGCTGAGCCTGTAAGAGAAACCTTCCAGACCGTTTTGCTTGATCCGGTTTTTTATCCCACACAGACAGGTGATGGCGAAATTATCATGCAATACAGGATCATGCAACAACCTGAAACCATTACAGTTGGAATAGAAAATGCAACTCAGGATATAGGGCTGGAATATCTTTTTGATGCAAATTACAATCAGACAGCAACTGTTCTTAAAAATTCCTATGCAATAAAATTTACAACAGAACCACCTTTTGAAACAATGGTTGTTCCGGTTCATGACCCGGATATTGCTGAAAATAACCTTTCATGTTACCTTCATAATCAGCCTAATCCTTTCATTGGAAAAACAACAATAGGATTTTCTCTGGCCGAGTCAGGTTTTATTGCTGTGAGTGTGATGGATGTCAGGGGTGTTCATGTCAAAACGCTCTTTGAAGGAAATAAAAATGCCGGCGATCATTTAATTGAATGGAATGGGTATGATGATTCAGGTTTGAAAATGCCTCCGGGAGTATATTTTTGTCATCTGAAAACCGATAAGATTACCAAAGCTATTAAGTTACTGATGTTGAGGTAACCCTAAACACTGCTTTGGATGTACAGCTTTTATCTTTTACTCGTGATCATTATTATTGCTGCAATTGCCGGCACGATTGAGTTTTATCTTCATCAGAAGCGGATTGGTTCCATTCCTGTCAGAATACACATCAACGGAACAAGGGGGAAATCAAGCGTAACACGCCTGATTGGTGCCGGACTTCGTGCAGGTGGAATCAGCAATGTTACTAAAGTAACCGGAACCTTTCCAAGATTAATATTGGAAGATGGCACAGAAACACATATTTACCGTAAAGCATCTGCCAATATTATCGAACAGCTTGCCATCGTTCGGTTTGCTGCCCGAAGGAAGGTGAAAGCGCTGGTAATGGAATGTATGGCACTTCAGCCTCAATATCAGACAATAACCGAGCATAAAATGATTCATTCAACCATCGGTGTGATGACCAACATAAGGATTGATCATACTGATGTGATGGGGCATACTCTGAATGAAATTGCCGATACTCTCGGGCGTACCATCCCGCGTAACCGGGATCTTTTTACTTCCGAGAATGTTATCCCTGAAAAAGTGACCAGGATGGCAGAAAAATGGAATACAAAAACTCATTTTACCTGTCCCGAGTCAGTTTCTTTCGATGAAATGAAAGGTTTCAGTTATATCGAACACCGCGAAAACGTTGCTCTTGCACTGGCTGTATGCAATCATCTTGGGATTGACCGAAAAACCGCACTTAAGGGGATGTACGAAGCGATTCCTGATGAAGGGGTGCTTTCACGCCACAAGGTACTGGCATTTCAAAAAGAGCTTGTCTTTTACAATGCTTTTGCTGCAAATGACCCCGATTCAACTTTGCTGGTTTGGAAGAAGATCAGAGATGAAATTGGTTTTGAAGGAAATCGGATCATCCTGCTCAATACCCGTCAGGACCGATTGTATCGTGCACAGCAACTTGCCGAAATGGTTGGGCACAAGCTGATTGATGAAATTGAATATCTGATGCTGATTGGTCAATCAGTAGATGTCGTGGAGCATCTTGCTCATGGTTATGGTGTTCCGGCAAATAAGCTGATATCAATCGGGTGGACGACTCCGGAAAAAGTTTTTGAAGCCATTTTATCTAAAACAGAGAAAATTTCAACTATTGTAGCCGTAGGGAATATGGGGGGAATGGGTGCACAAACGGTCGAGTTTTTTAAACATCGTAGCAATTAAGAATATGATTGAACTTGCTATTACATTGGGTCTGATTTTAAGCCTGTTGTCCTATGAAGTTTTTGGGATTGCCGCAGGCGGAATTGTTGTACCGGGATACATTGCTCTTCAGCTTTCTCATCCCGACCGTTTGGCCGGTATTTTGGGAGTTAGTCTTCTCACCTATTTAATAATCAAAGTGCTGAGCAATTATACTTTTTTGTACGGACGTCGTCAGATGGTGCTGAGTTTGCTGATCGGATGTCTGCTGGCCAATTTTTCAAGGTATTTTTTTACTTTGAATATAGCCAGTACCACTCTTGAACTGCAGGCAGTCGGCTGGGTAATTCCCGGCCTGATTGCTCACTGGTTTGCCAAGCAGGGTATTTTTAAAACTATCAGTGTATTGTTTGTTTCATCAGTGCTTGTCCGGCTTGTTATAATCCTGTTGTTTGCCGGAGCGTTGCTCCCTTAATAAAAGAAATTTAACATGTATAAATTCAGAGCAAAATCGAAAATAGTTTTAGGGCTGCTCTTTTTGTTGGCCTTATTGGCACTTATTGCAGTCGAAAACGGGAAGATGGATCAAAAACAGGAATGGTACAAAGAAAAACTGGAAGCCGCAAAATTATGCCAGATGGCGGCCGCCAGGCTGAAAAGTCATCGACTGGAAAAAGGTGTCTTTGTTGATGTGGTGAATGATCCAAATCAGACTGCACTGATAGGCCAGGAATTTACACTAATCACTACTGATCGGGGAGATATTGAAGCTAAATTGTCGTCAACAAACCCAAATTTTGCGGCTTTGATAGTGCAGTTTTTGAAAGAGGCCGGATTGCGCAGGAACGATCATGTAGCAGTTGCTTTTACGGGATCCTTTCCGGCACTTAATCTGGCTGTGCTGTCGGCACTTGAAGCCCTGGGTATGAAACCGGTAATTATTACTTCAGTAGGTGCTTCCAATTTTGGTGCAAACGATCCTTATTTCACCTGGCTGGATATGGAAAGCATGCTTGTTGAATCAGGTATTTTTCATTGTAAATCAGTTGCTGCATCCATAGGAGGCGGGTCTGATATTGGACGGGGTTTAAGTCCCGAAGGGCGTGAACTGATTATTAAAGCTATCGAACGTAATGGCATAGAGCTGATTTATGAAAAACACGTTGAAGGAAGCATTGCCAGAAGGCTCGAGATTTATCGCAAAAATGCCGGTCAGCAGGGGATCAAAGCTTTTATCAATGTTGGAGGTGGTATCGCCAGCCTTGGTAGCCCGGTTAATGGAAAATTAATTCCTGCAGGGCTTACAGAGTTTTTACCATTGCACAATTTTCCGGCTCAGGGTGTTATTATTGAAATGGGACGTCAAAAGGTACCCATCATTCACCTGCTGAACATTAATAAGCTATTGCAGGATTATGACCTGCCGGAGAGTCCTGTGCCACTTCCTGAACCTGGTGACGGTGGAATTTTTTCAAAAAAGATGTACAGTATTCCCACCACAGCTATTGCTACAGGCATACTTGTTCTTGTAATTGTTTTGGTATATATCAGCGAAATGAAACATCATCAACTTGGAACTGAAATAGTTGACAATGATAAACCTGTTGAAGATCAGACCAATGATGATGAACAGGAATACGGAATCTGAAAAAGTCTGACAAATGTAAATCAGTAACACGAATAACCAAATTACAGCAAATGAAATACAGCTCTTTACTTATCCTTGTTTTACTAATGGGAAATTTTGGTTTAAAAAGCCAGAATGCTTCCGGAAGCAGATTACTAATACCTGAAAATTATAAAAAAAGAGTAACCCTGCTTGTTTCGGGAAAAACCCGACATTATTACGCTCTTGACCACGAACGCACTTCGGTAATAAATGTAAACGGACCCGGAGAACTGGAAATCATTTCACGTGTCCGGTTTGATGAAAATCAGCACATCAAAAAAAGTTATCAATTGTGCTATTCCATTGATGGGGGTCAAGAACGACAGGTAAAATTATCTGGTGTAACTCCATCAAAAGTGGCAGTTTATGATGACAAAATTAAAGGACACCCCGGGCAAAGTCGTGAAACGGAAATATCGCTGGGGAGGGGAGCACACACAATTGCCGTTTCGATTCCAGATGCATCGGCTTCTGTTGATGTCCGGTATGTATTTAAACCAACGAAAGGGAAAAAAACATCATGGATTGCCTTTGCCCCTAACAGACCATCCGAACCGGTCGAATTAATTTCAAAGGAAACCAATGTGAAGTATTACAGGTTTTCACGTAAAAACCCACTTCAGGCTGAAATTACAGGTCCTACGGAATTACGGCTGCTGACCCGGATCGAAAACCATTTTAATATGAAAGGACGTATCCATTATCGCCTGCAGGTGAAAGACAACAATCAGGTTTTGCATACCTTTCAGCTCAGCAGCACACATTCGGAAGTGGCAGTGTATAAGGATGAATCGGAACTAGTGCCTGGTAAACCCTGCGAAGTTGTTATTGAAGTACCTGCTGGCAGGCACTGTTACGAAATTTACCCACTGGATGAAGACAAAAATACCCTTCTTGGAAGAATGCTTATTCCAAAAAAGGATGTCAGGGTGGATTAAAAAAGGAATTTATTGTAAGTTATAACTCAAGTTAATGAAAATGTCAATCCGGTTTAATCATAATTGCCTTAGCACCAATGGTTTTGTCATTTTGCTGGCACTGTGTATTTTTACTATCTCTGGTGAACTTGCAGCTCAGAAAAAACCTAAACAAAAAAGTCTTGGGATCGAAGCAGAAATAGGAATTTCGATGACCTATGATGACAATATTCTGAAATATTCAGAAAAATATCTCGACCGTTTCATGAATCATGAAGACGAAGGTCGTTTTCACATCGAAACCTATGATGATTTTATTGTGGCTCCCTCAATTTCCTTGTCACGATCGTTCAAATTTTTCGGAAAGAAATCCACAATTCTTAATGCTGATTTTAAACATAGTTTTTATACATTGAATGACATTAACAACTGGAGTGTTCTCAATTTTGGGGTCAGACAAAATTTTGCCGGAAAGGCCAGTTTTAAACTGTTTTACAGTTACATACCTCACTATTATATCCGTCATTTTCGTGACGACGACTGGGTTATTGTTCACGGATATACCCCAATTGCTTTTCAGCCCTATGTTTTCTCAAAAGATACATACGGATTTTGGATTCAAAATACATTTTTCAAAAATTCACGGGTGATGTTCACCTTCAATTTTCAGAAATATTTTCACAATGAACATTATACCGAATATAATTCCGATAATACATTGTACCGCATAAAGTTATACCAACCGTTGCATAAAAAACTGCGTCTGGAATTGATGTATCAGTTTGTTCATTCTGATGCGAAAGGCTATGATGGAGAAGGTGAATCTAAATTTCTTTCTGATGATGCTGATGCAACGTATGATGAAGATGGTTTATCGGTAGGACTGATCTGGACTTTGCCGAAAATCAAAAAATACACTCACAACATTCAAGGCGAATGTGTTGTTTACCGACGCTGCTACACAACCGAAGAATATGTTGAGATTGATCCTTTGCATGCAGGAAGGGTTGACGAAAACTTCAGGTTTTACTTCACCTATAATATCAGATTGAGCAAAGCATTGTCTCTGGCGGCTTTTTACAAATGGTACTATCGTGAATCAGGTTCAGGCTCAGAAATCAATGATTGGTTTATTTCCGATGAAAAGGATTACAGGCAGAATCATGCCGGAATTGAAATATCTTACGGGTTTGGGTTTTAAATCGTTAAATATAAATCTTAATTGCCAAAATATTGAATATGAAAAAAATAAACTTATTTCTTTGGGTACTCCTGTTTGGAGTAATTAGCTGTGGAAAGCCTCATGATCCTGAATCATTAGTTTCACCTGACAGTGCCGGAGGATATGTGGTTCTTAGCCGTTTTGCTACTCCGGCAAGCGCACAGGATGTAATCGTTGATGATAGTATGGCCTTTATTGCCCAGGGTGAGGGAGGACTTGTAATTGTTGATGTAACCGATCCAGGTTTACCAGATCAGGTATCAGTTACAAGCCAGGATGTACGGGGCTATTCTACCAGGATAGTCAAAAGGGACAGTGTGGTTTATATCGCAGCCGGAACTTACGGTGTGACAGTGATAAATGTAAGCGATGTGGAATCCCCTTTTGTTACTGTCTCTAACCTTGGAATGAAACCAGCCAGAAACCTCTATCTTTTTGGCGATTATCTTTTTACCGCAGTTAGTGAACTCGGAGTTAAAATAGCCACAATTGTTTATCCGACTTTTCCTGATGTTCTCGGCGAAATAACCACAGCCGGTTATGCATACGGAGTAACTACTTCACCCGACAGCAATCTTGTATTTATTGCTAATGGCGAAATGGGGATTTCTGTTTTTGACATTTCTGATTTTGCAGGAGGATATGGTCCGTATCCTTTGGTTACATGGACTGATATGCCAGGCTATGCCGAGTCGGTAGTACTAAATGAGGAAGGTAACATTGCTTTTCTGGCTTGCGGTAATTCAGGATTGCAGGTGGTGGATGTTTCAGATACCACAAACCTTCAAATCATTGGTGGTTTTTATTACAGCGGATATGCAAAAGCATTGATTTATAAGAATGATCGGATATATCTGGCTGCCCGCCGCGGAGGTCTCCAGATTATTAATGTAGCTGATCCTTACAACCCATCGCTTATTGGCTGGATTAATTCTGAAGGAGCCATGGGATTGGATGTTCAGATTAACAATGGCAGAGAATTTATTTACGTAGCTGATGAAACGGAAGGATTGATCATTGTTTCATCGCAAGCTGATTAACCATTTACAGACAGGAGAGATTTGTTTTAAATGAAAAAGCCAGAAAAATCAGTTAAACCGCATGCTGTTCAAAACGAGAAAAAGAGGTTTGATTTCATTGATCAGTTCCGCGGTTTCATCGGGGTGCTGATGTTGCTTGGGCATACTTCCTATTATTTCAATTCAGTCTGGAAACAACTTGATCCTTTTGATCCGCTGTTTCCATCGTACGCACAGTTTTTGCTTCGTTATGCCGGGTATCTTTGTGCTC
>RZYY01000340.1 GCA_009930115.1 Sphingobacteriia bacterium
GGCCTGTTTTGGCCGACTCATCACACAAAGAACCATTAATCAGATTAACCCTGAAATGATAACGAACAACCGTTTTATCGGCCACCATCCTGCCCTGCCCTGTCTTGTAAATCATATAACGAAGACCACTACCGGTTTTGGTCATCTCCCAGCGATTGCGCGAAACAAAATCATCGATCTGATCATCTTCACTCTGAGTATAAAGGTTATTTGCTTTTTCAAGATTTTTGCTATAGCGCTCAGGATCAAGCATTCCCGTATTATCATTTGATTTCTCGCCACAGGAAGCCAGCAAAAGAAAACAACACAAAAAATAAAACAACGATTTAATCATAATTCCCTTAACGCTTGTTCATACAACGATATTGCCTCTGTCAAAGACCCATAGAAATGTGCACCAGAAGCATTCTTATGTCCCCCACCATTGAAATACTTCGATGCCATTGCATTCACATTGATATCGCCCTCCGAACGAAGACTGATTTTGATAAAGTCAGTTTTTTCGATAAAAAATGCACTGATATGAATACCTTTAATAGCCAAACCATAATTAACAATATCCTCACTATCCCCCTCCGAATAATTAAAGCGAATCAGATCTTCTTTGGTGAGATAAATATAGGCCGCATGAAAATCTGATAACAAATGAAGGCGCTCGCTGATACTAAAGCCCAATAAGCGAATACGGTTTTCGGAGAAAGTATGATACAGCACCTGATTGATTTTAATAATATCGATACCCTTGCGCATCAGATTGGCTGTAATATCGAAAGTTCTGGGCGACATATTTCCATGAAAAAAATTGGCAGTATCGGTAACAATACCCGTATAAATACATTCGGCCACATCTTTGGTAATCAATGCAGGATTAAGCGCCTCAATCACATTAAACACCAATTCCGAAGTTGACGACACATCAGGAGTCGAATATGCCGCATCAAAAATATTATTTGTCAGTATATGATGGTCAATCAATATTCGTTTTGCATCGGCCTGTTCGAGCGCTTTTTCGATAATCTGTCCACGTTTCAGGGCATTCATATCAACAATAACCTGCAAAGAGGCATTGGCAATGAGTTGAAGCGCTTTATCAAATTCATTTTCAGCTATAACAATATCCTCCACCCCTGGCAGCCAATTGTAATAATCAGGATAAACATCCGGAAGAATTGCTACAGCATGATGCCCAAAGGCCGTCAATGTCTTTTGCATTGCCAGCGCAGAGCCAATGGCATCGCCATCAGGGCTTGTATGCGAGACTACCACAACATTTTGAGGATCAGTGCAAATGAATTTGCAAATATGATTTTTGTCGAGTGTATTCAAAAAGTATTAATTTTGACGGTTCAAAGTGCAAAGTTAAAAAATTGCACCAATTGTTTCACTAAACTGTTAAACTATGGCAGGATCAATTACACTTGCAATCATTAAGCCCAAAGCAGTTGCCAACGGGCACATCGGCGCCATTCTCCACACCATCAATGCCGGTGGTTTCCGTATCCGCGGAATAAAAATGATTCAGTTAACCCGAAAACAGGCAGAAGAATTCTATGCCGTGCATAAAAAACAGGATTTTTTTGATGGTCTGATTGATTTTATGACCTCCGGACCAATTGTTGTTGCCAGCATTATAGGTGCC
>RZYY01000341.1 GCA_009930115.1 Sphingobacteriia bacterium
CAGCGGAGCGGTGAACTACACTTTTCCACTGGCTTACCCCGATGTCAGCCTTTCCTCTCTGCTCTACATCAAACGCTTCAGGATAAATTTGTTTTTCGACCGTGCAAAGGGGATGCAGGATCAGACTGAAACGGAATATCAGTCAACAGGATTTGAGCTTTCCGCTGATACCCATGTACTCAGGTTTTTAGCCCCCGTTACCTTCAGCTACCGCTTGAGTTATCTTACCCGTGAAGAAAAATTCTCTTCCGAATTTCTTTTTTCTATTAGTTTTGATTCATTTTAAATCTTAAAAATATGTATTTCCTGACCAGAATAATCCTGTCCTCATTCCCGGTATTCTTAGCCGGCTGGATACTTCCCGGCGTTGAAATACGCAACTATCTTACCTCTCTGCTTGTTGCTTTTGTACTGGCTTTGCTCAACATATTCGTCAAACCCCTGCTTGTTTTTCTGACCATTCCGATCACTATTCTTACACTCGGGCTTTTTTTACTGGTTATCAATGCATTGCTCGCTTTGATCGTCAGCGATATAGTGGCAGGCTTTTACATTCAGAATTTTTGGTCGGCACTGTGGTTCAGTTTGATAGTTTCCATTTTGAATTACCTGATAAACGCAGATAAATAGTAATAAAATCCATATCACTAATGAAGTCAAGAGAAGTTACACATCTTCCTGCACTTATCGAAACAGCCCTCAAAAGCGATGCCTGTTATATAGCCATGGTGGATGACGATCAGATGCCTTACGTAGTTCCGATGAACTTTGGCATAAGCAACGAAAGTATTTATCTTCATTCGGCGCGGACCGGAAAAAAGATTACTATCTTGAGAAAACGGCCGCAGGTGTGTGTCTGTTTCAGTACCGACCATCAACTGCGCTGGCAGAGCGAAAAGGTGGCCTGCAGCTACAGCATGAAATATCGCAGTGTGCTTGCTCACGGTCGCGTGGAATTTATTGAAGATCACGACGAAAAAATGAAAGCCCTCAACACGATCATGCAGCATTATACCGGCAGAGACTTCAGCTATAACCTGCCAGCCATAAATGAAGTGATGGTTTATCGCGTGGTGGTGAGAAAATGGGAAGGCAGAAGCTATAGATATTAGATTTTCTAAAGTGCAAGTCATAGCATGGCTGTAAGCCATACTATGACTAAATAGTAACAGACACTTTTAGAAAATGTTAATATTACGGTGCTCTGCAACTGTTGAACTTCATTTTAATCCTTTGTTCTACCAATATTCCGCCACTCTGTGGCTTTTGCTTCAGGTGCGGAGCACCGAAATCTTTTAAGAAATACCAACCACAAACAAATAAAAGGTGCAGAGCACCTCAATATCTGGTGCAAGGATTTGGGAGATAATTGCCATAAAACCCTGCATCAGGATATAATCAAATTCGTTGCAGTAGCTTATTTATCAATGGATTATAGGTTTCTCAGCAAGCCCTGAATAAAAAACAGTTTAGCATCAGTATCCTCCGAAGCAATCTGTTGCCTGAAGAAACGGCTATATCAATATCCTTGTTTCCTGATTTTCAGCGCTTTTTATCATTGATCCGGGAGTTAGCGAAAAAAAACAGTTGCGCATGAAGTACTAACCACTGGTTAAATCTCTAATTCTGGTTT
>RZYY01000342.1 GCA_009930115.1 Sphingobacteriia bacterium
CCGGGCAAAAAGCCAACTCAAACCACTAAGAGACTGCTTGAGGGGCAACTTATTGAAGAAACCAACGAAGAGGTAATCCGGCAAATCGAACAAATTAAATCCGATCCGGATACCAACTACGGTTATCGTAAAATGTGCTTTGCACTGATGATTTTAGGCTATTATATCAATCATAAAAAAGTATTTCGCCTGATGAAAGAAAAACAGTTACTCACTTTTCGTTACAAAAGAAAAGATAAGAACTATGCTCAATACAGAATTGTGATTCCTAAAGGGCCTTTGCAGGTATTAGAGATGGACATCAAATATGTATGGGTAACCCAAAACAGAGGCCATGCTTACATTCTGACCATCATTGATACATTTACCAGATTTGTGCTACACTGGCAAGTAGGGTTTTGGATGAAGTCTGCCCAGGTAAAACATGCATGGGAGCAAATCATCATTAACTACCTTCAACCTGCCGATATGCTCAACAAAGGCATTCACATTGAAATCAGAAATGATAATGGCCCACAGTTTGGCTCAAAAGTAATTCAACAGTTTTTTGAGCAAAATCATCTTAACCAGGTTTTTACACATCCATACACACCACAGGAAAACGGTCACATCGAAAGTTTCCACAACATTCTTTCCAATGCATTGGGCACTCAGGGGTTCTGGGATTTAGACCAGCTTACAACCAAACTCACAATCTTTTATGAAAAGTACAACAACGCAAGATTGCATGGCTCAATTGCAAACATTACACCTGCACTCTTTTGGGAACTTTGGGATAAAAACCTGATCCATCGAAAGGTAAACCCTCAAAATAATCGAGTAAAGTTTACCCTGAAAATCGCCTATCAGCAGCTATCGGGTAATGTGAACCTGAGGGAAGTTCCTTGCTTAAATCCATCAGCACTCGATGTGCTGATGGATTTACAAAATGAAGCGATCGGGCCCGAAACACTTCAACAACCATCGGTTCAAAGGTCACCGTCGGTCGTTCCTTGCTGATGCAAAAATATCACTAAAAATGTTTACTTTCGCATCCTAAAAAAAATTGTCCGATTAATAGGGGGCTAAGCCACCGGTTTGCGAGAACGTGTTGAATTGTGGAATGGAATGAATGCCAAAAATTATGGAGACCCGGATGGGGTTGGCAACCTTAATGATTATTTTCTGCTTCAACGTGTCATTGCCGGGCTTACATATTCCCCAAACAATAAAATAACCATATCAGCTCACCTTCAGGACTCACGGGCGTTTGGCTGGTCATTGCGTAATGTAAAATATCCCGATTTATTTAAAATAAGAGAATCAAATACAGAAACACCTTGTTACACCAGAAACCCCAATGAAGAGTTTTTCGAAATTCACGATTTGTTTTTCGAATTCAAAGGCTTATTGCTTGACAGCCTCGCAATAAAAGCAGGACGACAAAAAATTTCTTTTGGCGATAAGCGTATTTTTGGACCTGGAGATTGGGGCAATACAGGGAACTGGACTTGGGATGCGGTTAAATTTTCATATTCAAATAACGATAATTTTAGGCTCATCGCCATAATTTATGGGTCCTATATGGTAAATTAAGATCAAGACCTCCGAGTTTGAAGTAGATCATCGTATAGAAGTTTTCAATATTTCGG
>RZYY01000343.1 GCA_009930115.1 Sphingobacteriia bacterium
CACTCATAATAATTTCACCTTTTTACCTATCTTTACCAGTTTTTCTCCGAATTTTGGCATTTGCTGGATTTCTTCTTCCTTGATTCCTTTGATTTTAACTAAAACCAGAAGGTAGACTACTCCGGCAAGGGATATTGCTGCCAGGGTTGCCAGGGAGTTTCCTGCGAACATAAAAATACGGTGGAAAAAAATTGCTGCCACTAACATAATCACCACTGCGCTGAATGGTTTTGTTAAGTGTTCCTGAAAGGAGAACCAGCTTTTTCCGGTAAATTTGTTCATTATATGGATATTTATTCCTGCCGCTGCCAAGTAGCCAATTACTGTTGCCAGGGCTGCACCTTCGATTCCCATTCCTTTGATTATAAGGAAATAGGTAAGAACCGCCTTTATTGTAACTCCGGAAACTAAACTGACAACTGGAACCATTACTTTTCCATAGCCTTGAAGTGTCCCTGAAGCAACCTGGTATGCTCCGATTGCCAGTACAGTGGGTGCCATCCAAAGAAGTGCTGATCCTGCCTCTGGCTCTTTAAAAAGCATAGTCATTATTGGTTCCGATAAAACCATCAGCCCTGCTGTTGCGGGAAGAACGATAACTGCCGCTAATTTGAATCCGCTGCTTAAAAGTATTTGAACTTCCTTTTCCAATCCCAGCTTAATTTTCTCACTGATTGATGGAACCAGGGATGCTGCTAAACTTGTTGTTACCATAAAGGGAAGATTGATGATTGACCCTGCCATTCCTGAAAGCTGACCGAATAAGTCCGTCGCCCGGGCTGCTTCAACACCTGCCTTTTGCAAAGTTCCTGGAACGAGGAAGGTATCCATAATCTGCATTAAAGGAAGAACCAAGGCTCCAATGGTGATAGGAATTGCCAGCTGAACAATTTTTTTAAATAAGTCCCCGCTTTTTTCTTCATTGCAGACCTGGGATTTTTCTTTTCTTTCCCTGGAGAACATGTAAATTAAAATTATTACCACTAAGGCTGCGAAGGATCCTGTGCTGGCTCCAAAACTTGCCCCTGCGGCAGTAAGTTCCAGACCTTTATCCAGAAGAAACCAGGTGGCGATAAAAACTGTGCCTACTCTAACAAATTGCTCAAGTACCTGAGAAATTGCCGTTGGTGTCATGCGCTGATGTCCCTGGAAAAAGCCCCGGAAGTTTGCTATTACTGAGGTGAAAAGAATTGCAGGAGCTATTGCTTTTAAGCTTAAAGCTGCCCTTGGCTCTTTTAAAATGTTGATGGAAATCCAGTCTGCGGAAAGGAAAAGGAGTCCCGACGCCAGAATACCGAAGGCAGTAAGGGCAATTAAGGAAAGGCGGAAAACTTTTCGAACCCCATCATAATCTCCCTGACATTCTCTTTCAGAAATAAGCTTGGACACGGCCAAGGGAATTCCCGCCGTGGATACCGCCAGTATTAACGTATAAAAGGGATAGGCCATCTGGTAAATGCCTAATCCCTCTCCCTCTACTATACGAGCAAAGGGAATCCTGTATACTGCTCCCAGTATTTTGCTCAGGATCCCCGCGGCGCTTAAGATTAAAGCACCTTTTATAAATGATTTTTTTTGCAAGGTGATCTCCCCTGTTACTTCAATTCAAAAATAATT
>RZYY01000344.1 GCA_009930115.1 Sphingobacteriia bacterium
GCAAATGCTGATTGATAAAATAAACGGTTCCGCTGCGATGCCAGTTCCGGATAAACCAAAAGGATAGCACCATGATAGACTTTGTTCGGTTTACTTTGCCTCAACTGTATGTGCGGGTTTTTGAAAACAACCCTGATCTGATTGGTTGGCAACACAAGTTTAAAGGAGATGGTGATGGGAATGAAATCGCAAGGTTGACCAAGTGGCCAAATAGCAAAAGTAGCTTGCTGGCCATTTCCATCCACTACCCAGACCTAAAACCACCATATGTTAAAGTTGAAGGCAGCCTGCACTACTTTTTCAATGGAGCGAAGGATAACAGCACCCAGTTCTCAATTCAGCAACTTAAAGCAGCTATTCATAATCTGGCGCAAAAATTCAGTTTTAAACCATCTGATGCAATGCTGCGATGCTTTGAGTTTGGAGTTAATATCATTACACCTGACAGCCCTAAATCATTCCTGCGAGGTTTGATAATGCACAAAGGAACCCCGTTTCTTAATCGGTCAGGCCGGAAAATGAACTTCTACCACTGCGACCACAGCGCCAAAGTTATTAAGGCTTACGACAAAGGATTGCAATTTTCAGCAGGTAACATTTTAAGGTTTGAAGTCAGATACCGGAAAATGCAACCTGTTGCCAAATACGGTATTAAATCACTGGCCGACCTTATGGTGAATGCTAAACTGACAATGTTAGCCTTTGAGCTTAATTCCACAATGCTCGAACTGGTTGTTTATGATCATGGAATTGATGCAACCAAATTTCCGACAAAAATTCAGAATGAACTCTTGCAGGGACAAGTTTATAATTTCTGGCAAAGTATCTCAAACCCGAACACGAAAAAAAGCAAGTTGAGAAAATTCAAAAAACTTGTTCTTGATTGTTCGGGTAAAAACATTCTGGAAATTCATTCTGATCTTCTGAAAAATCAGGTGAATGAACTTTTTAAAAGGAAGGATGAAGATACACTAATTGCCCCTTTAATTAATGGGCAATATGGGTGTAAAACACTTCTCCCCCAAAAAGGGGAAAAAGACTGCAATACACCTATGATTGATAAAACAAACTTCACCCAAATTGCCCATTATAAAGGGGAAGTTAGGGTGAACTCTGAAAATGAAAGTTTGCCGGAAATTTCAACACAAACGACCACCAGATTAAGCACCCCGACAGAAACCACTATTTCGGCCATTCCAAAGCCAGCGATCCAATCTAATAAATCATTGACCGATGGACAAAATAGACCCCTAAAATTCAAACAACCAGATAGGGAAAGTTTAAAGAAATTTGCTGACGAGGCCATTGGAAAACATAACCATCTGACGCAAACGGAACTGCTGCAAGCACTCCAAAAAGCCGGATATAATCAAGATACTGATTTGATAGGCATGATGCTTTTAAATGGCGTTCTGCAACCTGCGTATCCATTTACTGATCGGTTTTGTTTGCGGGGCTCAACTCCTTTCTAATATACTTTGAAATAAAGCTTCCCAAATGTGGTGGGAAATAGCAATATAGTGTGCTTTTCCCCATTCTGCTGTACTTGCCCACTTAATCCTCTACCACAGTAAATCATTCCAACACTTATTTATAATCATTTTAAATAGCTGATA
>RZYY01000345.1 GCA_009930115.1 Sphingobacteriia bacterium
GGATTAAGCTGGTTGATTTTGGCGCCGATGGCGCCTATGGCGGCGGTGACGATGTGGAACATCAGATTGACCTTGCCGGACTGAATCAGGCCGAATGGGTAAGTCTGGATATCCCGTTGAGCAGCTTTACAGGTTTAACCACTCGTGAGCACCTGGCACAATACATTCTGGTCGGGCAACCCACCGGTGCAACAACGGTTTATATCGACAATTTCTATTTCTACGATGAAGCATCGGCAGTAAATGAATTTTACAACCACGTTGTCAGTATCTTTCCAAACCCGGCAAATGATAATATTAACCTTTTAATGAAGGATGTAGAGGGATATTATACAATGCATCTTTTTGATCTTTCCGGAAGGGAGATCGTTAAGGAGACGGGTAACTCATTACAAACAACGATTGACATTTCAAATTGCAATACAGGATCGTATATTCTTATTGTTAAAGATCAATACAACGCAATCGTGGGAAAACAGCTCATTGTAAAAGAATAGGGTGTGACCGGTTTTTCGTAACTGAACCACAAAGCGGTTTGGTGGCAAAAGGGTGATAACCCAATACGCCGTCAGACCGCTTTATTTTTTTTGAAACCGCGGAGCGTTCCTTCTGCAAAACCCGCGTGAAAGTCCTCATTTGATATTTCGCCCGGTTTTTTGAATGACCTTCGTCTGTTATCGTATTTGTGAATCTTGTTTTAATAGAAAGTGAAAAATGGCGTTTTTCTTCTTCAATTTTTGTCTGAAATGGATCTGGAATTTTTAATTGGCCAAGGGTTAAGGATCGATGGAATAAATTGCTATTTTTGAATGGATCTGTTTTTGCTTTTCATTTATTTTTTTTCACCCCTTTTTTACTTTAAACCTTTTAAAAAGAGCAATGGATAGATAAAGAAATTCAAATCGCTGTTGTAGTATTCGCCTCTGAATGTTTTGTGCCGGAGAATGAATTTTTTGAAATGGATGCAGAGATTATGACCGGAAGTATGCAAATGTAACAATTAAAAATATTGTCAGCAGGGCAGCAGTTTTGAAGATGAGGATTGAATGACGGCAGAAATGCTTAATTTATTGATAGTTATAGTACTTATTTAGATAAATCGATATGAAAAATTTTAACCGATGGTACCTCTATGCCCTGATTGCCTTATTGTTTAGTGGCTGTACAAAAGACGATGAACCCGACTATGCTGATCTCATCCAAGGCCAATGGGTAAATACCTTGATTAATGGGCAGACTGTTCTGACCGATGCAACGTTTGTTATGGAATTTAAATCAGACCATACCGAGTTGTATGCGAGCGGTTTTCAGTGGGATGAGAACAATAAAAGCTGGGAGGAAAACAGCAGTTATACATACAGTATCAAGGAAAATCTAATTACTATTGACGGGACAGATGTATTGGACGATTCATACCACATGGTTTTTAAAATTCTGTCGCTTAGTCAGGAAGTATTTACCTATTCAATCCCGGAATTTACGCTGAACGGCGAAGAAATTGCTGATACCCAAACCTATTCCTGTGTACGAGTTGAAAATGAAAACCATACTGAATTTCCGGGTGTTTGGTACGGACACTGCATTACCGAAGGTTCAGCCGAC
>RZYY01000346.1 GCA_009930115.1 Sphingobacteriia bacterium
TCGGAGGTTTACTTCAAATGAAGAAATGCAGGATTAGGCAAAAGACTGGCAGTGCTCCGCTCTGGATAATCTTTATCGCGATAATGCTTATTAGCTTCTCACTGCTGATCTACACAGCAATGAGTCTTAGAAACAACTATTTGCAGGCACAGGCAGAACTGGAAAGAGCTGCGAACATATCAATTGATATTAACCTGCAAAATCAGTCGGTTCGGGATATTCAGATAACACCTGATCTGCTGAGTGTTAAGGCATCACTTGAGCAGAATTTAGTCGGCTTTGGTTATGAAAAAGTATCCGATACCAGCTGGAGAATGAAAAAGGCGGATAAAACCATCTACTCACTAACAAATCTTCAGCTGATACAAGATCAGGATCAAATACACCTTTGGGGAGAGCTTGAAATTTCTCTGCTGGCTGGAGATATGGCTACCGTTACCATTCCGATTGAGACCAAGGTGCAAGCAATCTTTATTGAATACTAGAAGGCTGAAAAATTGACACAGTTGATTAAATCAAAATTATCCTGTTAATCTAACATTAACTCCTAAAAGGAAACACACAAAATTGATGATGCATCGAGGAGATCTCCCATGACCAAAAATAAGCTGGCTATAGTGTTAGTAATATCCATTTTAGTAAATGGACTTGTTTTAGGCTGTGGTAGAGTAGATAAAGCTACGAATCTTGATGAAATAGAAACAACAACATTTGCCATAGTAGAAACGACGTATACAACCCCTGAGTCTAGTCAAAAATATTCTGAAACTGAAATTTCACCAAGCGCTGATAAAATTACAATGAAGATTGAAAGCTTGGAAGAGATTTCTCAGCAGACAACGCCGCCAAACAACAATTCAGATATAACCGAAACAGGAGAGCAAAATGAAAAAACAACCAGAGTAATTGCTATAACGAGTACAGATCAATCAAAATCTGATGAAACAGAAACGACAATAAAAACTATTGAGAAAACAACAACCCAATCAGAAAAAGCAGAAACAACAACGAAGCATACTTCAGATGTGCCTGTAACTTCGACAAAGACAGATAAACCAACTCCAACATCAGCACAACCCCCGACTCCAACTGTAGCTCCGGAATTTTATAACCGAGTGAATTCAACTACTTTTGTTCAACAGGCTTTTACGGAAGTAAACAGAATGCGTGCGGAAGTCGGACAAGATCCGGTAACTATGGCCCCAAAACTGATTCAGGATTACGCAATGCTGAGAGCAAAAGAGGAAGGCGCAGAAGGATCGGCATTTCACTTTGATCATCAAAGACCAAATGGTGAAATGGCCTTGGATTATCCATTTCAACTATGGGTTGATGGCAAAGCAGATAAAATAGCCATAAGCGAAAATATTTCCACTGTAGGTATTATGGAGCCGTATTCTCAAAATGGAGACGGCATGGTGCGAAGCTTTCATGAATCACCAGGACACTACAATAATATTGTTTCACCAGAAGCCGGATCAGTGGGAATAGGCTATTACTACAATGAAAATGTTTGGCTTCCGTACATTGTCCTTATATTCCTTGAAAAATAAATGTTGGAAAAAATAAATATCATGTTCTGAGAGAGCT
>RZYY01000347.1 GCA_009930115.1 Sphingobacteriia bacterium
ATTTTAGAGGAAGCATGCATTATGATTCCAATACATGGCATTCATATAAAAATTCGTTCGGAAGTATCAAACCCGGGCCAAACTATTATTATCTGTTGAGTCCCCCTGATTACATCAATGCCATTGAGGGAAAACCGGAGGAAACAGCAGAAGAAAACACCGATCTGATTGCCGGACCAAATGATTACTATATTGAAATGAATGATATTAGAACCAGCAACAATACTGAATATTTCAACATCGTAAACATTAATCTTGATACAAGTTTTATAACCACAGCAACGATTGTGATACCGGCATTCGATAGCAATGATTTCTGCGATGACCTCACTTTGGTAACGGCCATTTACACGCCATCGGGCGAAGCAGCATATTTCAGCTCAGTTGCTGTTGCAGCTACAACCAGATATGGAGATAAACAATTGGTTGAAAATGTCGAATTGAATATTCCTTTATATGTTACTGAAAAACCCAACATTAAGGTGTTTTTCAGATCCATTGAAAAAGATGATTTTTCATGCAAAAAAGTGACAGTGCTGATCCGTGGAATACGGCTCCATTACACGGTTGTGTAATAATACAGCCAGATTATTTCCCACCAAAAAAAACATAGAGGCGCTCAATAAAGCCCCATCCGAAATCCGGCAATGTCGTTTCTGTAGCCATAATAATAAACACATCGTGATCAGCCACAGACTGAGCCACATCGAGCTGTGATGCTTCAAGCTGATTGGTGTAATATTCAGGATAAACACCCTTGTTGTAATACCAGAACTGATTATTCCCAAACGATCGCGGGAAACCATAATTGAACATTTCCCAATAATAACTGTCAGATACAACAATCAGAGATGGTCTGCTTTTTCCGGTAGTATCTTCGGTATAGAGCTTTGGATAAGCCATGTCAAAAGATCCGATTCTGAATAACATATTCATGCCATCGCCAATATCATAATCTTCGAATTTCGGCTGACAAACCTCAATGGAATCCCAACGCAGATCGGGCATATCGATATTTCGCTTTCTTTCAATAAAACTAATCATGGAATCCGCTGCCAGACAGCTTCCATAATAGCTCCAGTGAATGCCACATTTCGGATAAAGAGGATATTGCGACGAATGTTTATTTTCCAAAAAATACGAATTAAAATCGATATAATTCAAATTCAGATATTCTGCCAGATGACTATGAAGCTGATAATTTGAAATTCCTTTTCTTTGTTTTAAATCATCCGGGAAATATTCCGGATAAAAAGATCCCTTGCCGGCAGCAAAGACTATAAGCAATGTTTTTCCGCGATCAGCCAGGGCATTCTGAACAAACTTAATGCGTTTCATTCTGCGTACAGTGCTATCAACGCCAATAAAATCGGTACCATTGTACGCTTTGATATAATTCTCTTCAAATAAATAATTCTCTTTCCCGATAATCACACCATTGGCTTTGGCTTTACTAAAAAACGAAAATGCTATCTGATTGTTGAGCCGAACAAACACGCTTCGAAGCCCAAACGCCTCGTTGAGATAGGTTTCCTTCTGCACCTGATATTCACCTGAAAACCAGCCATAAGTTGAAAATTCTGGAC
>RZYY01000348.1 GCA_009930115.1 Sphingobacteriia bacterium
CGTTTTTATCCCGCTATTTTAAGGGTTCATTTGCTGAATTAACCTCTGCCTTTACGGAATCGGAGAATCTAAGTATTCAGGAAATGGAAGAGATTCGTAAACTGATTGACAAAACGCTGAAGGCACAAAGAAAGGAGCACGCATGATTTTTATGATCCAATATCTTTTAGAGGCTTCTGTTGCGCTGGTGGTTTTGTATCTTCCATTTTTACTGATTGCACGACAAACTACTTTTCACAGAACGAATCGATTCGTCCTGCTGTTATCGGTTTGGGTTTCGCTGTTGCTGCCTTTTGTTAATTTTTCCTTACCCACCGTTAGTATGGGAATACCGATAGTTTTTCTGAAGGAAATTGTAGTCACGGCCAACGGTCAGGGCGCTGTAATTAAAGGTATGCCGCTGCGCACCTTGCTTTTTCCCGGATACCTCTTCATCAGCGGTTGTTTTTTTCTGCTTTTCCTCCGAAAAGTCCTCCTCTATCTGTTGAAGATAGGGCAAGCAGAAATCATTCGTCAAAAGGGTTATACTCTTGTCATCACGAGGCAACAGACTTCACCTTTTTCTTTTTTCGGTTATATTTTTTGCAATCCTTCAAATCATACCTGCCATGCACTCGACATTATCCTTCAGCATGAGAAAGTACATATTTCTGAACACCATTATTTAGATCTCATTTTTTTGGAACTCGTGCAGGTTTTGTTTTGGTTTCATCCTGTTCTATACCTCTGCAAGCGCTCATTAAAGAGCATTCACGAATACCAGGCCGACCAGAAGACGATGCAATACACCGACCGGTCGCATTACCTGAGGCTTTTATACTCAGAATCATTTCGTCCGCAACAGTTCGGCCTGGCCCATAACTTCAGTTATTCACCTTTAAAAAAACGACTAAAAATGATGATTAAAACACCAACGAATCGATATGCCGGACTGTTATATTTTTCCTGGCTTCCGGTAATAGCACTGCTAATTTTATTTTTGGGTACAAATCAGGTGCAAGCCCAAAACGAAGCAGGTAGTAAGCAGGTGGCTGTTTCCGTAAAAAACGGACAAGAGGCTGTACAGCCGTCTTCCTCATCTCCCCGCTTACAGGAACAGGAAGAAGAAGTTTTTCTGGTGGTTGATAAATTGCCACAGTTCCCGGGTGGAGAGCAGGAGCGGATGAAGTTTCTTTCTACAAACCTCAGCTATCCGGAGAAGGCTAAGCAAGACTCTGTTCAGGGGACTGTATATATAACCTTTATTATTGAAAAGGATGGTTCAATTACCCATACGGATATTCTTCGCGGGATAGATCCTTTATTAGATGAGGAAGCCCTTCGGGTAATCCATCTGATGCCTGCCTGGATACCCGGCGAACTGAAGGGTAATAAAGTCAGGGTGAGGTTTAATATTCCCATTCAGTTTAAATTGAAATAATTCCTTACCAGGAAATTTTTGCGGCCTCGAATTTTCGGGGCCGCATTAATAATAGCATAGCGTTATTTCAACCCTTATTTTTTCATGGCTCAGTGAAAAGGCACATTTTCCCCAAACCGGATAGTGGAGTCCTTTGGGTTCAAATCGGGAAAACCCGAAGCC
>RZYY01000349.1 GCA_009930115.1 Sphingobacteriia bacterium
TCCAAAAGCTCCCGGGACTGTTTTTCATCAATTTTGGTTGAAAAAAGGTAATTTTTGTAATTTCTTGCCAGACGAACTCGGGTGCTGAGAACTACATCAGAGTAACCTCCAACAGGACGTGTCCAAAAGGTGTCGTCATTTTTTATCATTTCAAGTAAGTAATTTTCCATTTTTTTCAGGCCCCCTCGTGGCTACGAATGAGATCTCGATAAATAGCTGCTTCTTCATAACGCTCTTCCTCTATGGCCAATTTAAGTTTTTCCTGAACTTCTTCTATATTAAATGCGTTTTCCTGAGCCAGGGATTGGGGTACCCTGCCGGAGAATTTGTTCCGCCCCTGAATGTGAAGAATAATTGTTTCAAGCTCATTTTGAAAGGTTTCGGCACATTGAGAGCAGCCTATTTTCCCTTTTGTAAAAAGCTCTGTGCTGGAAAGGCCACAGTCTGGGCACTTTTTTTCATCCCGAGGTGGTTGCTGAATATAGAAAAATCCATTTGGATTAAATAGGTTAAAATAAAACATCTTCCACACTCCTAAAATTACATATTAGTTATTGCTTTCAGAACATCTCTGAGAAGAGATGATTTAATTGTGTTAGATTTTTTCTCAGGGAGCTCATCAAAAATTGATGAGGAGAACAAATTTTTCAAAAGGAAGCTTTCCCTTTTTGAAAGAAACTCCTCCTCGTGAAGACGGTCGATAAATGAATGGATATTTTCAGTGATGAAAAGATCTTCATTGTATTCCGGGGTCAGGCTTTCAATTCGTTCCTTAAGGCCCAGGTCCAGTTTTTTAATGCGAACGAAGCCACCCCCACCACGCCGGGTTTCAATGAAATAGCCCTGATCTATTGTGAAGCGGGTGCTGAGAACATAATTAATTTGAGAGGGGACGCATTTAAAATGCTCTGCCAGGGCATTACGCTGAATTTCAATAATATTCTCATCAGAATTATTAATGAGCAGCTTCAAATACAATTCAATTTGTTTCGAAATCGTAGACATAACAAAAACCTCCAGTAGAAAAAGAAAGGCAACTGACCTTTCTTGACCTTCTTGGAAATAGAATACCAAAAATAAAATCAAAGGTCAAGAAAAGTCAGGGGTCGCGGAAGCTGGGACGCAGATTAGGGGACGTTTCCATTTTCAGCGCGTTATCCACAGGTAACACTGTGAGCTGGATAGAGTGATGAAGGTTGCGGAGGATATCTCGCGGAAAATGGAATCGTCCCAGCTTGATTAAAAAATTTTCAGAAGAAAGTTCTGAAAATTTACCGGGAAGATTTTAAAAGAAATAAAAAACAGGCACCTTTACAATTTCTTGTAAGGGTGCCTGTTGGATTAGATTTAATTTAGCCTGTGGATAACGCGCGGATTTTAGAAGCGTCCCAGGTTCAGCGCTTGCTGGATCTCTTGGACTCTGTCTAGTTTTTCCCAAGGGAGGTCGATGTCTGTGCGGCCGAAGTGTCCGTAGGCTGCTGTTTGTTTGTAGATTGGTCTTCTAAGCTGCAGGTTGTTGATGATTCCTGCTGGTCTTAGGTCGAAGAGTTTGTTTACTACCTCTGTTATTTTGTCCTCG
>RZYY01000350.1 GCA_009930115.1 Sphingobacteriia bacterium
AAACAACACCACCGATCTGCTCAATAGTCAGGTTGTATGCATCGAGACGTCTGGGATCAACATCCACATAAATAACCCGTTTTGGCGCTCCAATCAGCGAGACTGAACCGACACCTTCAATTCTGTTGAGGGGATTGATGATCTTTTCATCTAGAATTTTCTCAAGACCGGGATAACTTTCTTCAGCAGTAATTGCATAAAAAACAATTGGCATCATGCTCGTGTTGAACTTCCAGATTGTTGGCCGGTCAACACCTTCCGGCATATTATCAAAAATCATGTCAATGGCATCCCGCACTTCATTTGTTGCCCCGTCAAGATTTGTCCCCCAGTTAAACTCGATATAAACTACCGACAGGTTTTCGGAGGAAACACTGGAAACCTCTTTTACATTATCAACCGTATTAAGCGCATCCTCAAGCTGTTTGGTGATATTGGTTTCAATATCGGCAGCACTGGCTCCGGGATAGGTTGTCATCACTGACAAGAATGGCGGATCAATTTCAGGATAAAGGTCTATTGGGCTCTGAAATAGTGAAAACAATCCCATCACCACCACAGCAGTGAAAATCATGACTGTTGTAATGGGCTTATTTACTGAACTTTTGTATATACTCATAAGATTTGAATGCTAAATTAGAAGTACTTTTCTTGATTATTACTTGACGACTTCAACCGACATACCGTCAACCAGACGAGACTGACCGGTTATGATCAGATTCTGACCAGGTTTAAGTTCATCGGAAATCACTTCAACTTTATCATTAAAACGATCACCAACCAGAACACCAACTCTTTTGGCAATTCCGTTTTCTTCAATGAATAAGAAGCGGTCGTTAGAACCCTGCAGTTTCAGAATGGCATTAACCGGAATCATTAAAGCTTCAGTCTGGTCAAAATCGATGGTTAGTCGGCAAAACATACCCGGTCGTAAAAGTCCTTCGGGATTGTTCACTTCAACCTCTGCCGTAAAAGACCTGCTGGCAGGATCAATGGTAGGATAAATATTAAAAATCCTGCCTGTGAATTCCTTGTCAGGATAAATGTCCAGCTTTATCGAAGCATTCATTCCGGTTCGGATTAAGGGAAAATAATTTTCAGAAATGGCTACATGAATCTTCAGCCTGTTAATTTGCACCAGTGACAAAATTGCTGCTTTGCCGACAGTAGCAATCGGAGAACCAGAATACATTTCTCCATTTTCGAAATATTTTCCGGATACCACACCGCTGAAAGGTGCTCTGAGCAAAGTGTTTTCTCTGAGAAATTCCACATTACTTTTTGCTATATCATATTGAGATTTCAACTGATCAAACTGCTGCTGCGGGATGCTGCCAACTTTTTGCAAAGTATCGAGACGGCGAAAATCGGTCTCCAGGGTCCGGAGCTGCACCTCTGCCTGATGAAGCTGGGTGCGGTCCATTTGTACAAGTGCATCTCCCTCTTTTACTCTGGAACCTACTTCTACAAAAACTGATTCGATTCGACCGGGTGTGGAAGGTGCAAGATGAATTTCTTCGAAAGCCTGCAGGGTGGCAGTATAATCCACTGAGCGGGAAATCGTCTGA
>RZYY01000351.1 GCA_009930115.1 Sphingobacteriia bacterium
ACATATTTTGATATGGGGTTTATGTATACAAAAATGGTTAAAAAAAATGGTAAAAAAAAAACGAAAAACACTTGTATTTTTCAAAAAAACAATAATGCCCTAATAATCAGGGTGAAAAAAATTTATTTTTTCAAATCCCTGATAATGAGCCCTATGCCAATGCTTAAAAAGTGCTTTGTGTTGACAGGCGGGCATTTGGGACAACTATGAATAATTTAAAAAACTGTAATACGAAGGTATTTTTTAGGATTTTCGCTTATCAGCCGGATCAGGGAATCAGCCCTTGAAAGGATATCGGTCAGGGAGTGATACAGGGCGGGATTGGATCCGATCTGGCCCAGGGTTCCTTCAGGATTGCTCAGATTTTTAAGTAATTTGTGTAATTCTTCCACAGTTCCTCCCAGTTCGGCCCCTTTTAATTCTTCAGATATTGCGTCAAAATTCGCCAGAGTCCCCGAAAGGTCTTTAACGGCCAGATTCAACTCACCTGCCAGAGTATCGGCCCCGGCCAGAATTCCGTCAATACGGGATGCGTTGTTGCCCAGGGTTTCGGTTAACCGGTTGATATGAATTAAAGAAGTGTTCAGCCGTGCCAGTCCGTTTTTGATATTGTTGCTGTTTTCCTCATCCAGAATATCATTTATACGGGTTACGGTCAGATTCAGGTTGGATGTTAATGTTGAAATATCGTTTTTCAGTGATACCAGTTCCTTGGTAAGTAATGTGATCAGGTCCGGTTGAACGGAAGAAGCGAGTGTGTCACCGGGTGCATGCCAGGCAGTGGAATTTCCAAGAATCAGTTGGACGGCCTTCCCGCCCAAAATATCGGCACTGTATATTTCGGCCGTAGTTCCTTCAGGCAGCATGAATTTCTTTTTCAGTCTGATTTTAATAATCATTTGTTGGTTTTCCTGATCGAAATCTATCCGGTCTACTGTTCCCGCTGTAAGTCCCAGGACAGATACCGGACTTGTGGGAGCAAGGCCTTCCACATTGGGATATAACGCGTAATATGTGTTGGTGCCTCTGAAAAGGTCATTCCCTTTTAAAAACTGAACGACAAAATATAAAACAACAACAACGATCAGGGCAAAGAGACCTATTTTTAATTCACGAGACATTTTTTTGGTTTTCATTACGGTTTAGTTAGCAGGAACCAATTTGCCATCCTTTACGGCTATCACAAAGGCATCCGGAAAATCGCTCTTCCTGAGTTTATTACAGTATTGCTGAGCTTCCTCCTTATTTGGGAAGTTCCCCAGGGTATACTTATATTTATATATTTGATCGTTACACAGAACAAATCTTGTGTCAGGGAAAGCTTTTAATGTCGGATGAGATTTCGGCAGTGCTTCTTGTGATGACAGGATCTGTACCCGGTATTGAGTTTGGGGTGTTTCCTGGTTTGCAGAGGGAAGACTGTTTTGTACGTATGTTTTCATGTATTCCTCAAATCCCTGCATCAATTGCCGTGCGATGTTTCTGCGTCCGTTTTCAGTACTGAGCACCTTCCGGTCGGCACTGCTGTTCAGGAATCCCATTTCAACCAGTACGGCAGGCATGGAAC
>RZYY01000022.1 GCA_009930115.1 Sphingobacteriia bacterium
CTAAAAGATTTACCCGTCAGCGGGCTAATAATCTTGTTTTCAGATGCACAAGTAAAACACCACCCATTGATTTGCTGTTGGATTGACCTGTTTATCAACGCTAAAAAATAAGTTCCCTTTTATCGGAATGTTGAAAACAGCTTTTGCATTTTATAAGCATTATTCATCTTTCAACTGTTCTTTCGGTGCATCATCGTTTAACATAAATGTCAAAGGCATGTTGAACTTTGTTCTGACAGCCTGCCCCCTATTTTGGCCAGGAGTCCAGACAGGCATATTTTGAATTACCCTGACAGCTTCTTCGTCACATCCTCCGCCGATACCCCGAAGCACTTTTACACCGGAAATTTTCCCGTCTTTTTCGACTATAAAAGACAGGTAAACAGTTCCTTTTATTCCTTTTTTACGTGCTTCTTCGGGATATTTTATGTTTTCTTCCATATATTTCATCAAAGCCGCATTTCCGCCGGGAAATTCAGGCATTTTTTCAACCATGGTAAAAAAACCCTCATCGTCATCAGATTCCGGGCTAAAGGTTTCAAGTCCGGGAGGTGTCGGAGGAACCGGTGGTGGCACCGGAGCTTCTTTCGGCGGTTTTAACTTTTTATCTACCTGAGCCAGAGAATTCATCACCGGCGATAGAGTAAACAATACGGCCAGCGTGAATGCTGCCGGCACAGCCAGCATGACTTTGAGCCTTGCCAGCCAGTTGGATTTTTGTTTTGTCATCATAATAAATCGTTTTGCTAAAAGTGAATGATTGAAATTATTGGTCAGATCATTAATCCTGATTCCCAATGTTTGGCTGATAAGCGCTTTCTGGTAACTGATCTTACTACAACCCGCCATCAACACACCTTCGTCAGCAAGATATTCGTGAACGCTTTTTACCGAATTCCGGTAAAACCATACCACAGGATTAAACCACTGCAGGATGATTAATAATTCTGTTAAAATAATGTCCAGTGAATGCATCTGTCTGATGTGCACCTTCTCGTGAGCGACTATCTCATGAAAATTATTCCGGTTGGTTTCATCGCGGTTTATAAAAATCAGATTGAAAAATGAAAACGGTAAATACCGGCTTCCGACAAAAACAAAGTTTATTCCGTCAAGCCTGACAATCCCATATTTACGAATTATCCCCAATATCCGGGCAATCTTAAAGAGAAATCTCGCAGTAAAAATGGCCGATCCTGCTAAATAAACAATGGCAAAATATTCCAGCGCACTTCTGTCGCGGGTGAAGGTTTGTTCCACCTTCGAAGCACCAATAGTTACTGCATTGAGCAGAACCGAAAATCCTGTCCCGTTTTCCGGTGGAATAAATAATCTGAGCCGGAGCAAAGGAAAAATCAATGAAAACATTACCGAAAGTAACAAATATGTTCTGTTGAAACCAAAAAACGTTTCATTTTTCAGGAACAGATCGTAAATAAAAAACAGGAGTAAAAGACTAATCCCCGTTTGTAAAAGGTAAACCGGCAGGATAAACATAAAGATTACTGATTTTGATTTTTCTGTTTTTCAATTTCTTCATCCATGATTGCACGAATTTCTTCCAATTCCGTTATGCTCAGATTGTTTTCCTTCGAAAAAAACGAAACGAGCTGTTTGTATGAATTGCTGAAATATCCGGAAAGCATTCCGTTAAGGAAAGCACGGGTGTATTCCTTTTTGCTGATCACAGGAAAATACTCATGGCTTTTGCCATAAGCAGTGTAACTCACAAAACCTTTTTTCACCAAAATCCTTACAATGGTAGAAACCGTATTGTAAGCCGGCCTGGGATCGGGCAAATTGTCGAGTATGTCATTTACAAAGCCTTTCTTAATCTTCCACAGAATTTGCATCACCTGTTCCTCAGCTTTGGTCAGTTCTTTAATTGATGTGCCTTTTTCCATCTTCTGAATTTTTATTTTCAATTATAACGGCAAAGTTATAACTAATATTTTAGTTGATTAACTAATTTTTTAGTTTTTTTCTGGAAAATTTTCTTATTCCTTTAAAATATTATTTTCTGTAAGGTTAAAAACACCCTCCCACTCTGTTCATAATCACATGTCTTCAATGTACAGAAGAAAGAATCTGGAAAGTTTTCCCTCTGTCGGCTTCAACATTTCATCCCATAGTAAATCACTTTTCCCTTTGGCCAAAAAGAGGAAGCTCAAATAATTTTTCGGACAACAATTACAAAAAATCCGATAATCAAGAACTGGTAAAAAAGCTACTTTTGTTTTTGTTTCAGACCACTATTTTCTGAAATCATAATTATGAATTGAATTTATTAATACTAAGACTGTATGAAAATCCGATTAAAAATCCTGTCAGGTTTTCTGGTAATTGTAGCCATGCTGATCATCGCCGGAGCATTTGCTATTATTGAATTCAGAAAGCTCAGCAAGTCGGTTGAATCACTTTTAGCCGATAATTATGCAAGCATTGAAGCCTGCAACAACATGCTTGAAGGACTTGAGCGGGAAGACAGCGGGGTATTACTGTATATGCTGGGGCAAAAAGAACATGGCAAAGCATCTGTGTTTGAAGGAGATTCCATTTTTATGAAATCCCTTGATATCGCCCGAAACAATGTTACGGAGAGCAACGAGGAAAAATACATTTTTACCCTTGAAAAAAATTACGCTGATTACATACTTAACTGGAAACAACTTGTCGAGACCACTGACGGCCACTTGAATCTTGATTGGTATTTCAACAATATGTACAGCCGCTTTTACCTGGTTAAAACATCGGTAAAAGACCTTATGAAATTAAACCAGGAAAGCATGTACAACGAATCATTTTTACTTCGCGACAAGGCACAGCGTGCAGTCATGCCGGGTTTTGTTGCCGTCACAGCAGCATTGATTTTCGCGATCCTGTTCAACTTTTTTATCAATTACTATTTTGTATCGCCTGTTCTTAGGCTCATTCGAGCAGTAAATCAACATCATTCCGGCATCAAAGAACTTGACGCTAACATTGAAACCCATGATGAAATAAAAACCCTGGAAGAGGCAATTCGTAAGCTGATTGTAAAACTTGACACAAAAAACAAATGAGACTGCCTGTTGTCATTCGTCAGATTGGCTCGATTTTGATAATCAATGCAGTATTTTTATTTATATCCTGCCTGATTTCCCTGTTCAACGGTGAAAACTCTGTTTTTCCGCTGCTTTACAGCGGTTTGATTGTATTGATATTCGGGATTTTCCCATTGATCTTTGTTCCCAAATTCACGCATCTTTCCCTGCTCGAAGGAGTAGTAATTATTGTATTTGGCTGGATTACCACCTGCATTATCGGAATGTTGCCATATATTATGTGGGGCGGCGAATTCACGCTGATTAATTCATGGTTTGAAAGTGTTTCGGGTTACACAACTACAGGATCAACTATTCTGCACGATATTGAAACTTTGCCAAAAGGATTGCTGTTCTGGCGCTCTTCAACCCACTGGATCGGAGGAATTGGTGTAATTGTTTTTGCTTTGCTGATATTGCCGCACCCTGTAGTATCAAAACTGGTTATGGTCAACAGCGAAATTTCGGGAATTGCCAGAAGTAACTTCAGAACAAGAGTTACCCATATCGTCAGAATTCTTGCCGCAGTGTATTTTGGACTTACTGTACTGGAAACATTTTTTCTGTGGCTGGCCGGAATGAGTATTTTTGACGCAATAAACCACACCTTTGCCACAGTTGCCACAGGAGGATTTTCTACAAAAAATTCCAGTATCGCTTACTTCGACAGTGTTGCCATCGAAATCATCATCATGGTATTTATGGTTCTGTCAGGATTGCATTTTGGATTGATTTATGCCACCATCTCCGGTAAAAGAGAAAACCTTTTCCGTTCCGAGATTGTTCGCGTTTTCTTACTGGTACTGTTTGCAGGTGTAGCATTGGTTACCCTCAAATTATGGACTGATGGCTATGGCGATCTTTGGTCTTCGTTGCGATTGGCATCTTTTCAGGTTTTATCAGTTGGCACAACCACCGGATTTGCAACTACTGACACAGCCAGCTGGCCGGTTTTCACTATCCTTGTTCTCATCTATTTTACCATTCAATGTGCATGTGCAGGTTCAACTTCCGGGGGACTGAAATTCGACAGGGTTTTGCTGTTCTTCAAAAATATTCTGATCCAGATTAAAAGCATGCAGCATCCCCGCGGAGTTTTTCAGATAAGAATCAACAGACATGTGGTCGAAGAATCAGTTGTTAATAACGCAATGGTTTACATTCTGCTTTACTTATTTATTATTTTTATCACAACCCTGGTCATCTCAGCCATGAACGTGGATTTAATGACTTCATTTTCGGCTTCAATAACTACAATTGGTAATGTTGGTCCGGGATTCAGCCAGGTCAGTTCACTGGGAAATTATAGCAATCTTCCTTCTTTAGCAAAGTTTATCCTATCTTTAAATATGCTGTTGGGACGACTGGAAATTTTCAGTGTAATTTCATTGTTTTTTCTTAAATCCTGGAAATAAATCTTTTGTGTTTCCCAGCGATAGTATCGTTTAAAACGATGCTATCGCTTAACAATCGCTGAAATTGCTTTTTGTGTGAACCATACCTTATCTGGTCAACCATCGAAAAAAGCATTTTTTCTGATACTACCAACACTTTTGGCATATTGATCAAAATCTGAATAATTGATCTTGCCGGGTACATACATCAAATCTGTAGCTCGCCTGCATTTTTTTCTAAGCGTTTTATCTGAATAATTAAAAATGGCAAAACTGATTTATAATCCTCACTGAAACATTGATATTTAACTGTCAGCCAGCGATTATCAGATAAATAATAGCATTTACGGGAGCATAAAAAAAGTTTCTTGTAAATTTGTAACACTAAAAATTAAAAAAATGAAGCAGTTATCCGTATTATTTTTTATAACCGCAATTATCGGCTGTCTTATTATTGGATGTGCCGGTGAACACAGGCAAAAATCACAGGAAAAAATGAATATGAAGCGCACACATTTCGGAGAAGTTGACGGCCAAAAAATCTATCAGTACACCATCACCAACGTAGAAGGCATGAAGGTTTCCATCATTAACTATGGTGCCATAATCACACATTTATTAACGCCCGACAAAACAGGGAAACTCGCTGACGTGGTTTTAGGCTATGATCATCTGCAGCAATATCTTGATGACAATTCACCCTATTTTGGTGTCATAGCTGGCAGGTATGCCAACCGTATCGCCAACGGCCAGTTCGGAATTGACGGTAACACCTATCAGTTGGCTGTTAACAATGGACCAAATCACCTTCACGGCGGTATAAAAGGATTTGATAAAGTCGTGTGGACTTCCAGCGATTTTATTTATCCTGACAGTGCCGGAGTTGTGCTGAATTATCTTAGTCCCGACGGTGAAGAAGGATATCCCGGAAACCTGTCAGTGAAAGTCATTTACACGCTTAACAATAACAATGAATTAAGGATAGATTACGAAGCGTCAACAGATGCACCCACCATAATCAACCTTACCCAGCATAGTTATTTCAATCTGAGCGGTCAGAACAGCGGCACTATTCACGACCACCTGATGCAAATATTTGCAGACTATTTTATTCCGGTAAATAAATCCCTGATTCCAACCGGAGAAATTCTCCCTGTTGAAAACACTCCGATGGATTTCAGAAACCCGAAAGAAATCGGGCATTCAATCGACTCTGTAAACGGGGGTTTTGACCATACATTCGTGCTGAACGACTATGAACGGACATTGCGTCATGTTGCAAGTGTTAAAGCACCTGCCAGCGGGCGATTGATGAAAGTCTTCACAGATCAGCCCGGTATGCAGTTTTATTCCGGTAACTTTCTTGATGGCACAATTAAAGGCAAAGAAAATACCAAATACCTGAAAAACAGCGGGTTTTGCCTTGAAACGCAGCACTTCCCCGATTCCCCAAACCAACCCGGATTCCCTTCTGTAATTTTACGATCCGGAGAAAAATATGCATCCACAACTATCTATCGTTTCGAAACTGTTGATTAAGAAAAAAATTCCACAAATAAGTAATTGCTCCCTCCGGATAATATTTTTACAGATTTACTAATTTTCTGGAATTACTATAAACGAGCAGACTGAAAAAATAATCAGACTGCATTTTTCCCGTTGATTGAATTATTTATCAACTATTAACCACCTAACAGCATGAAACAGGAAATTTTAAACAATCTGGACTATCCGGATAAAATTGAAGCTCTTTACAGAAACAACAAAGCAGACTTTAAAAATGCATTCAAACAGATTTATCCCGAAATCCAACATCACCTGACTGCGCGGGTTTGGAATGAAAGGTTAAATTTTGAACAATCGGAAATATCATGGGGCAGTCAAAAAGAAGTTTTATTCGTAATCATTGCAGCGGTAATTGCCGGGTTTATTGCAAAACTGCCGGAACTGTTTTCGATGAATGAAGACAGTTTTTACTACAGAAATTTAGGATTTGTGGTTTTTCCCATTTTGTCAGCCTATTTCGCCTGGAAAGGGAAACTTAATTCTGTTAAGATCATCTGGACAATCAGCATTATTTTGGTTTCAGTGATTTTCATCAACCTGCTTCCTCAGGAAGAAAACAGCGACACACTGAAGCTTGCCTGCATTCATCTTCCGATTTTACTATGGGGAATACTCGGTTTTACCTATGTTGGCTCAAAATTCAGCACCTCCCGGAAACGTCTCGACTTTCTCAAGTACAATGGTGATCTGGTGGTAATGTCAACAGTGATTTTAATAGCCGGCGCTATACTGGCTGGTATAACTCTTGGATTATTTGAACTTATTGAGCTTCATATTGAAGAATTTTATTTTCAGTATTTCGGTATCTGGGGGATTGCCGCTATACCCATTATTGCCACCCACCTTGTAGAAACCAATCCTCACCTGGTTAACAAAGTCTCACCAGTCATTGCCAAAATATTTACTCCTCTCGTGCTGATAACGCTCGTGGTTTATCTTGTTGCCATCGTTTACACAGGTAAAGACCCATACAATGACCGTGAATTTCTTTTGTTTTTCAATTTGCTTCTTATTGGCGTAATGGCCATCATACTTTTTTCTATCGCTGAAACATCCCGGAATTCTTCAGGAAAGACCGGAACCATTTTATTACTGATGCTTTCGGTAATGACAATAATTGTCAACGGAACAGCTCTTTCAGCAATCCTTTTCAGGATTTCAACATGGGGAATAACGCCAAACCGACTTGCCGTGCTTGTCGGAAACCTGCTCATTCTGATCAATCTTCTAATGGTTACCTACAGCATTTTTAAATCGTTAAAGCACCATGATAAAAAAGAGGATATCGAAAAAAGCATTACTTCGTACCTGCCGGTTTATATTGCATGGACAGCAATAGTTGTATTTCTGTTTCCATTTATTTTCAATTTTCGGTAGTTAAACCCTCAAACCTTACTTCAAATCATGCCTGTAAACTCAGCAGAAATGATCTTTTAATTTTCATTTATCTGCGGGATTATGGTAAGACAATTAGTTTGATTTTTTTAAATTCATACCTGCCAATCAATCAAATTCGGCTGAAGCTTTTTTTGCTAACGAATGGACATTACTTTCTCAAATTATCAGGAGAACTTTTTTCGATGAAAAAACTGGGATTTTACGGAAAAATAACCGGACTCATTCATCCGTCCGATTATAAAGGATATGAACTGGCAAGGGTCATTTCCGAACAGAAGGAAAGATATACCGTGCAGTCAGCAAGCGGAGTTTTCACCACCGAAATCACCGGAAATTTGAGATTTACAGCAAAAAGCAGACTTGATTTCCCTGTAGTTGGTGATTGGGTTAAAACAGCCATAATGGACGAAACACATTCAATTATTTATTCCTTATTTCAAAGAACTTCTATTCTGAAAAGGAGAGCAACCGACAAATTCGGAGAAACCCAAGTGATTGCTGCCAATATTGACTGCGCCTTCATAACACAATCGGTCGGCCGGGACTTCAATCTGAACAGGATGGAGCGATATCTGGCGATCTGTTACGATGCCAGTATTAAACCTGTCATCATTTTAACAAAAACAGACATGGAAGAACCAGCCCGAGTTGAAGAACTTATTGGATCGGTAAAAAAACGGATTAAAAATATTACTGTAATACCGTTTAGTGCAAAGACACCGGGAGAATCTGAAAATGTTGTAAAACAATTAGAGCCTTATCATACCTATTGTTTCATTGGTTCATCAGGAGTCGGAAAATCAACACTGATAAACCTGCTTGCAGGAGATAACATTTTAAGAACCAATGAAATTAGCAGCAGCACCAGCAAAGGAAAACATACCACCAGTCACCGGCAGTTAATCATTCTCCCTAACGAAAGTCTTGTAATCGACACGCCCGGAATGCGCGAAATCGGAATGGCAGACACATTCAAAGGAATTGAATTAACCTATGACCAAATTGCCGAACTCGCACGGAATTGCAAATTTTCGGACTGCAGGCATATCAACGAATCGGGATGTGCAGTGTTGAAAGCCCTGCATGAAGGCTTGCTTTCACAAAACACTTATGACAACTATCAGAAGCTGACACGGGAAGAGTTGCATTTTTCAGCTTCAGTGAAAGAAAAGAGAAAAAAAAGCAGAGAACAGGGAAAAATATTCAAAGCCATAAAGGCAGAAAAAAAGAAATTAAAATTCTGATCTTGCATTCCGACAGAGAATCGTCAATTTTTTAGCCTGCTGTCATTTGATCCAAAAGAAAATTTCCATACTCAAGGCTTTAAAATATTCAGCTTGCCAGCTTTTTCGACATAATTTTTCTGAGGATTTTTTCACAAAACAATGTATAAATCCAAAAAAAGCCGTTGTTTTGTATTCAGTGAAAATATGATTTTAATACTTAAAATTAAGAGATTTTACGTTGAATATCTGGCTGACCTGTTATTTCAAATCCATTCATTAGTAGTTGTTAACAAACACATTTATCAAAAAAAACGGGCATGGAAATGAATGAAAATATCCTGTTTGCTTTTGCGCTGACCCTTTTTGCGGGAATTTCGACAGGCATTGGCAGTGTGATGTCCTTGCTTTCCAAAAAGTTCAACCCCAAGTTTCTGGCCGGATCACTGGGTTTCTCAGCGGGTGTGATGATTTATGTTTCGTTTGTTGAGATATTGGTCAAAGCCAGGGATTCCTTAATTTCCCCCTACGGTGAAAAAGCAAGCAATATTTATATTGTAATCGCTTTTTTTTCTGGCATAGCCCTCATCGCAATTATTGACAAATTGATCCCTTCGTTTGAAAACCCGCATGAAATCAAAAACATTGACGAAAAAAACCTGAATCCGGAGAACAACAAAAAGTTACTCCGAATGGGATTATTTTCAGCGCTTGTGATTGCTATCCACAATTTTCCTGAAGGTCTGGCTACTTTCATGGGGGCACTCACCGATCCTGCACTGGGAGTAAGTATTGCTGTAGCCATAGCTATTCACAACATTCCTGAAGGAATTGCCGTGTCGGTTCCTATCTATTATGCTACCCGAAACCGCAACAAAGCATTCTGGCTTTCATTTCTTTCGGGGCTGGCCGAACCTATTGGTGCAGTTATCGGGTATTTCATCCTGAGAAGTATTTTTAATGATTTAACATTCGGAGTCATTTTTGCCGGAGTGGCAGGAATTATGGTGTATATTTCGCTGGATGAGCTGCTGCCAACCGCTGAAGAATATGGCGAACATCACATTGCCATCGGTGGTTTGATAGCAGGAATGGCAATAATGGCCATTAGTCTCCTGATGTTTCTTTAGCTAAAACTATCAAATGGGTTTAATTCATTACTTTTGTGCCGGCAATGAGGTCTGCCATTAACTGCCCGGAAGGCTGATGACTTCTACCTTGAAATCATTTACAGGTGAATTATGTTTAAGTCAGTTATTATTGCAGGCATTGGGGGTTTTATCGGAACAGCACTTCGTTTTGTCATTTCCCGCTATTTTCAGCTCCATTACATTTCTGTTTTTCCATGGAGCACTTTTCTCATCAACATTCTTGGCAGTTTTTTGATTGGGATTTTCTTCGGGCTGTCCGAAAAAGGAAACATTCTGTCGCCTGAATGGCGAATCTTTTTAACTGTTGGAATATGCGGAGGATTTACCACCTTCTCTTCTTTATCCAATGATGCATTTCTTCTGATGCAAAACAGAGAGATTTTTCGTTTGCTCATCTACGCAGGTTTGAGTTTTGTTCTTGGTTTAGCAGCAGTTTTCACCGGCAGGTTAATCATTAAATTTATCTAAAATGGAATCAAACGAAACATGGCTTTTAATGCGGATATTCATCAGTTCAACCGACAAACATAAAGATGGATTGCTGTACGAACATATTGTATTCAGCGCGAAAGAATACGGAATTGCCGGAGCTACCGTAAATAAAGGAATACTGGGATATGGTTCCAGTTCGGTGATTCACTCCTACAAATTCTGGGAAGTAACTGAAAAACTTCCGGTTGTGATCGAGATAATTGATGAAGCTGCCAAACTAAAAGCTTTTTATGAAACCATCAGGCCCATTTTGGAAACCATGCGCTATGGTTGCCTGGTAACCACCGAAACTGTAGATATTTGGCTAAAGAAATCAGGAATTAAGAAAAACTGAAGACAATCAGGATAAGTCAAAAACAGAAGGTAAAAACTAACTTCGTTGTAAAATAAGTTTAAAATCTTAAACTGTACTTGATGTCATTTTATACTTTTACCTCCTCTGCCAAATAAACTTATAAGTTTGCACCAGTATTAAAAACAGAACAGCTATCAATTATCATTGAATTATGAGCTATACGAAAGATTTTCAAGAGTTGCAAAAGCTGGTTTTATCACCTTCGGCAGAAAAAAAATATGATTCCATAGAACTTTTTGAAGCACATTTCAACTCTTTTTCCTGCAAAATTCTTCCCGGTGCTGATGAATATTTTTGTGAAACGCACCAAACAACCCTTAAGCAAAATTTTTCGTTCTATACTGACATTGGCCCGATGATTGACCATCTGCAGACCAAAGATATCGCCATAAAAGAAAACCAAGAATTTGACTATTATCTGATGAAACCTGCAGGAGTTGAAAAAACCTCCAAAGTGATTTTCCTTTTTCATGGCTTTAACGAAAAAAACTGGAGTAAATATCTTCCCTGGGCAAAATCATTGTGTGATCGCACCGGCAGTGCTGTGATTCTGTTTCCGATCGCCTTTCATATGCAAAGAGCACCGGAAAACTGGAGCAGTAAAAGAGAGATGTATCAGCTTAGTGAGCTCAGAAAACAACAATTCCCGAATATCATTAATTCAACCTTGTCAAATGTAGCTATAAGCATGCGTCTGCATTCCATGCCTCAAAGGTTTATCTGGTCAGGTTTACAAACATTTTACGATGTGATTCAGCTGATAAATGAAATCAGTCAGGGCAAGAACCGGTATATTCACCAGGATTTTAATTTTGACATAATGGCTTATTCTATTGGTGGTTTTCTGGCATTGATTCTCAAACTCACCAACTTCGACAATCTTTTTGCCAGCACTAAAGTATGTCTTTTATGCAGTGGAGCCACCTTCAACCGATTGTCACCGGTTTCCAAATTCATTCTTGACAGCGAGGCCAATGTAGCACTTTACTCTTTTCTTGTGGAGCATTTTGATGCTATCCTGAAAAAGGATAACCTCTTGAATCATTATATAAATGAAGATCACACCGAAGGAAAAATCTTTTATTCCATGCTTGATTACCACAAAATGAGGGAATTCAGAGAAGAGCTTTTCAAAAAATTTGAAAAACACATTTATGCCATCACGCTTAAAAAAGATACTGTAATTCCTTCTTTCGAGGTTGTCAATACATTAAAAGGGGCTTACAGGGATATCAACATTCGTGTGGACGAAATAGATTTTGACCGGTCCTATATCCACGAAAATCCGTTTCCTGTAAATCGTGCACAAAACAAGATCAACAAAGATTTTGAATTTGTTTTTTCAAATATTGGTGATTTTCTGAATCAGTAAGCAACCCCTCTAAGTTCGTTACGCTGATGGCAAAAAGTTGTCTCATCCAAAATCTTCGGTTAGCCTATTCGGATAAAAACAACAAGCGACACATCGCTTTGATGTTATCAGCTTCTTTTTTACCAATGGACAATAATCGTGTAATTTTTGATAAAATCATTAATCCATCCGGGATCACTCACAAAAATTCATCAATTTTCTTCCTTTGTGAAATTCAAAACTTTTGTTCGTCAAACCTAACACACTAAACGTATGAAAATGTTTACTACCATTGGGTTGCTGATATTGTCGAATACTTTTATGACAATAGCCTGGTACGGCCATTTAAAGATGAGAGAATACAAATGGTTTGAAGCACTCGGGTTATTTGCAGTAATCCTTATTTCATGGGGAATTGCATTTTTTGAATATATTTTTCAGGTGCCGGCCAACCGGATTGGATTTAAAGGCAATGGAGGTCCTTTCAGCCTTGTTGAGTTAAAGGTTATCCAGGAAGTTATCACCCTTACGGTATTTGTGCTTTTCACTTTGGTGGTCTTCAAAAATGAACCTTTAAAATGGAATCATTTTATAGCTTTTGTTTTACTGATACTTGCGGTATATTTCGTTTTTAAAAAGTAAAGTCCCTTTTAATAAATCCCCGAAACTGTCAAGAGATAATTATTTCCCCCTGCCCTGGATGATAATAAGCAATGTATAGAACATGATTTTGAAATCCATAGCCAGCGACATATTTTCCACATAAAGGATATCATATTTCAGTCGTTGGATCATCTCATCAACATTGGATGCATAACCAAATTTGATTTGTCCCCACGAAGTAATCCCGGGTTTTACTTTGAAGAGCATTCGGTAATGTGGGGCACGTTCCACAATCTGGTCAATAAAATACTGTCGCTCGGGGCGGTAACCAACCAGAGACATATCCCCCTTAAGGACAGTATAAAACTGAGGAATTTCATCCAGCCTGAGTTTGCGCATCATTTTTCCAAAAGGTGTGATTCGATCATCGTTTTTTGAGGAAAGCCGGGGAGTATCTTTTTCAGCACCAACGTGCATTGACCTGAATTTGGGAATCATAAATGGTTTACCATGCAGGCCGATACGTTCCTGTTGGTAAAATATCGGTCCTTTGGACGAAAGTTTTACACCAATAATGAGAAAAATATAAACCGGCATTAAAAGAATAATAGCAATGGATGATGCTATAAGATCTATCAGTCTCTTTAGTGTTTCCTGCCAGGGCGGCAGTAACATGGGTGATATTTGAATGAGCGGCTCGGTGAAAATGGAAGTGGTTTTCACTTTTCCAAGCATATAGTCCTGCATTACGGGCATTAATTTGATAACAGCATCGGTTTCTTCAATAATCATCAGAATTTTCTCGATGAGTTTGCTTTCGCTGCGCTCAACAGCAATAATTACTTCTTCAATTTCCCTGGTTTTGATAAGTTCAGCAAGCGCTTTGTAATTTCCCAGATTCGGCAGGAGTTTTTCAAGTGGATAGTTGTCAGAATCTTTAACAGTAACAAATCCAATAAATTTATTCCCTGAAGAAGGAAACTGATTTTCCAGTTCGGTGTAAATGTCGACTGCATTTTTGGCTCCGCCGACAATTATGGTATTAAATCCAATGATTTTGTGGTGGATTTTTTTTACTGTTAAGGTGGTAATGTAAAGCCTGAATCCGGCCGTAAAAACAACCTGTAAACCAAATAGTACAAAAAATGATTCGTAATGCGAGCGGTGCGAAACGACTACATCGTCAAGCAAGAGAGTGAAATAGATAATCAATACACCGATAAAGCATGTTATAACAGTAATGGCCAGCTCTTTTATTCTGGTTTTACGGTAAATATTCCGGTAGGAACCTGCCATCACGTAAAGAATGATCCAGAACAGGGGAATTACAAGCACGCCAAGATACAATTTGATATCGCCAAAAATTTCCTGGGGATGTGAAAAAACAAGCGGATCAACAACAAATTTGCGGTAGCTGAAAAAAAGAAACCATGCGACAACAGCCGCAATCCAGTCAGCAATAACATATTTGGCTACTTGCAGTGTATGGTTCATAATCTTAGTGCTTTACCTGTACATAAGTTTGATATTGTCGAGATAAATGGTGGCTTCGTCCAGGTCGTCAGGCAGGGCTGTACGGATAAAAATTTTGAAGGTTTCGGCATTTTGTGACGACATCAGGGTTTCGGTAAGGTTAATATAGATTTTATTCCATTCTTCCTGAGGCTGCAAGTAAATGATTTCTTCCTTGATAATCTGACTTGATGTCTGAGAGAAAATCCCTACTGAAAAAATGTAATCATTTTTGTAGTTCATTTCCAGAAAAACCGGATCACCATTCACCGGTAACACAAAAGATTCAAAAGAAGCAGCTTCAAATGTGTTTTTTTCAGCAGTAAGTTCTACAATTCCAGAATAATTTCCTTCGAACGCCTCACCTGCAGTAGTTTTTTCGATACTTGCCTTGCTCAGTAATCTGGTGGTATCTATGGAGATGGCTGCATCCTCAAAATCCTCCATCCATACAAATACTGTAGTTGAACGATAGGTAGTGACTGGATTAACGATGATTACACTGTCGGGCCTATAGTTGAATGATTCTATGATTACAGGTTCAAAAAAAGGGTTATTCACCCGTGTAGTTTTAATACCATTGAGTTTTATGCCGGCTTCAAGCCTCAGTTTTCCGGTACCGCTTTTTAAAACCGGTACTACTATTGGCAATTCGAAAACGCCTATTGTCTGATCATCAGCAAACACCCAGACGTCAGTAATTTTGTGTGAGCTGGTTCCCTGTGTATTAAAACTGGTATTCAGGTTAAACTGGTCAACCCTCACCAGTGCAGGAATACCGGGTTGCAGGTTTTCCTCCTGGCATGCGCCAAGAACAAGAATCAATAATAAAACTGCTGAATACTTTCTGATGTTCATCCTGCAAATATGTTGAATTCTTTGAACGTCGTAAGCTATGATGTTATTTTAACAGAATTGGTGGCGACAAATTATCAGCCGGCAATTTTTTCGAGAATCCTGTAGGCAACATCCAATGCCCTGAATCCATCGTAAATGGTCACAGGCGGGGGTACATTAAGCTGAATGGCATTTGCAAAACTTTCCAATTCTGTCATGATAGCGTTGTTTGGTAAAATTTCCGGTTTTTGGAGTATGAGTTCTTTTTTCCCTTTACCTTCCCCGAGGTCAATTACCATAGCGAGTTGGTTTTCAGGTTCTTCCCTGATATCTTTCATACGCACTACTTCGATATCTTTCTTCAGAAAATCAACGGCAATGTAAGCATCTCGCTGAAAGAACCTGGATTTGCGCATATTTTTCATCGAAATCCTACTGGCAGTGAGGTTAGCCACACAACCATTCACAAACTCAATTCTGGCATTAGCAATGTCATGGGTATCGCTTACGATTGCCACTCCGCTTGCACTTATCTTTTTCACTTCCGAGTTGACCACACTCAGCACAATATCAATGTCATGGATCATCAGATCAAGAACCACAGGTACATCGGTTCCACGGGGATTGAAAACGGCCAGCCGGTGGGTTTCGATAAACATTGGCTGCATAATCAAAGGTCTGGCAGCTAAAAAAGCAGGATTGAACCGCTCCACATGGCCAACCTGAACTTTGACTCCTGCTTCTTTTGCCAGCTCGATCAGCTCCCGTGCCTGGTCAGGTGTGGCAACAATAGGCTTTTCGATGAACACATGCCTTGCTTTACGCAAAGACTCCGAAGCACATTCAAAATGCGAAACTGTTGGTGTTACAATATCAACAACATCCACAGCTTCAATCAGTTGCTGAACCGAATCAAATCTTTTAATGTTAAATTCTTCAGCAACCCTGACTGATGTTTGTTCATTGGGATCGTAGAACCCGACCAGATTGTATTTATCCAGTCCTGCTAAACATTTCAGATGAATTTTACCCAAATGCCCTGCACCCAGTACTCCAATTTTAAGCATAAACAAATAATTTTTCACGGCAAAAATAAGTGATTTAAGTCCGCTGGAAAATGATAATTTGGTTTAATTTCGCCGACAAATGAAATCAGGACATTAAAAACAATGGAACGTATTGACACTTACCGTCATAGAGGAATGCGTCAAAAGCTGGTGAACAGTCTTGCAGAAAAAGGAATCAGGGATGAGCGTGTACTGGCAGCAATGCTTGTTGTGCCGCGTCATTTTTTTATGGACTCGTCATTTCTTGAATTTGCATATCAGGACAAGGCCTTTCCTATTGGTTCAGGGCAAACCATCTCCCAACCCTATACTGTTGCTTTTCAATCGGAGTTGCTGCAGGTCGAAAAGAATATGACAGTACTTGAAATTGGAACAGGATCAGGTTATCAGGCATGTATTCTTCACGAAATGGGAGCAAAAGTTTTTACTATTGAACGGCAATTCAACTTGTTTAAAAATGTAAAGCATTTTTTCGACAGTCAACACTATAAAATCAAAGTTTTCCATCGTGACGGTTATCTCGGGCTGGCGGCATTTGCACCTTTCGACCGAATACTTATAACCGCTGCTGTTCCCGAAATACCCCAGGAACTTGTAAACCAGCTTAAAACAGGAGGGATTCTTGTTGCACCGGTTGGCCACCAGGGTCATCAAACGATGACACGACTCATCAAACGATCAGAAAGAGAATATGATACTGAACAACACGGAGGATTTGTATTTGTTCCTATGTTATCCGGTACAGCCAATGATTAATCATAGCGGCCAACCTTAATTACTCCCTTGATTTTCAGAAGTTTTTGACGTAAATAGCTTAAGTGTTCGACATTTCTGACCTGCACTTTAATCAGACCTTCGAAACTTGATCCCAGTGACTTAAAACTGATGCTTTTCATATTTACTTTCAGGTCTTCGGATATAGCTTTGGTGATGTCGTTAATCAAACCAACCCTGTCCATCCCCACGACACGAAGGTTAGTCACAAAAAATTTCATGCTGTTCATTTCTTTCCAACGGGCTTTTATGATTCGATAAGGATAGCGTTTGAGCATCTGTTCGGCATTCGGACAGGTATAACGATGGATTTTAATTCCCTGATTTACTGTAACAAAACCAAAAATCCGATCGCCGGCAATTGGGTTGCAACATTTGGCCAGACTGTAATTCATGTTCGAAACCCCTGATTCGATGACGATGTATCCCTGATCCTTCTCGCTCTGGCTTTCGATCAGCTCGTCAAAGTCAAATGGTTTGTCTTCTTCACCTGTTTTTTCTTCAATCTCTTCTGATGGCTTAAAAAGAAGCTTAATCTCCTGAACATCAATTTTCTCTGTGGCAATATGATAATATAAATCGACCGGTGTTTTCAGGTTGAAATATTTCAAAATTTTAACCAGTTCATGGTCATTAAGTTCTATTTTCCAGTTTTTGCATTTTCTATATAAAATCTCTTTGCCGGCTTCGGCTTCTTTGAATTTGGTTTCTCTCAGAGCACGTGCAATCCGGCTTTTAGCTTTTGAGGTAACAACGGCATTAAGCCAGTCGGAATGGGGTTTTTGATTTTTTGAGGTGATGATTTCCACCTGGTCACCATTTTTCAACTGGTGGCGAATCGGGTATATTTTGCCATTGATTTTTCCTCCGATACATTTGCTGCCAATATCTGTGTGTATATCAAAGGCAAAATCGAGGATTGTAGCGCCATTTTTAAGCTCTCTGAGGTCACCGTTAGGGGTAAAAACGTAAATGTTTGCCGAAGAAACATCAATTTTTGCAGTTGAGCTGCTGTCAAGGTTTTGTGTTCCGATAGTTTCGAGCACATTCCGGACATCAATCATCCAATTGTCAAGGCTCTTACCATAAGCTGACTCTTTGTATTTCCAGTGTGCGGCACTACCTTTTTCTGCTTCTTCATCCATCCGGGTAGTTCGAATCTGCACTTCAACCCAGCGATTATCGGGACCGAGAACGGTGGTATGTAATGATTCGTAACCACTGTCTTTGGGAGTGGTAATCCAGTCGCGCAAACGTTTGGGATTTGGCTGATAAATATTGGTAATAATGGAGTAAGTCTGCCAGCATGCAGTTTTTTCCCGATTGAGCAGTTCGAGGTATCGTTTGCGGCGACATTCGAACTTTTCGGTTTCTTTTTGGTGAATCTCATCCATCAGCGCTTTTTCCTTTGAATTGATATCCTGACTTTTCTTTTTGGCACTTCCGTTAGTAAGGCTATCCTCCCGCTCTTTTATTTTTCTTGTTTTTCTTACATTTCGTGGATCACCGTATAATTCCATATCATTTTTAAAGTCCTCAATAAAGTCTTCATCCTTTTTGGTTAAAACCCCGGTGAGAATAACCCTGATGGCAAACAGATCATAAACCTGATCCAGGGTAACATTCTGTACTTGTAATTTTCGCCGGATAGAAGCGATGGTTTTTGCCCTGCTTTTTATCTCATATTTAAGTTTAGACTGGTTCAGTTGCTCAATCACCGGTTCAATAAACTTTTTCATATATTCGTCCTGCTGCTGACTGGTTTCACTGAGTCTTGAAGCAATCATGGCGTATTCAGCAGGATGGGTGTATTTTAGGGTCAAATCTTCCAGCTGGGCTTTGATCTGGTAAAGTCCCAACCGATGGGCAATTGGAATGTACAGATACTGAACATCATTGAGAAAAGCTTTTTTCAGGTTCTCAGGCAAAGACTCATAGTTGCGAAGATCGTGAAGTCTGTGCGCCATTTTAATAAAGATGATACGCACATCATCAACCATACTGAGAAATAATCTCCTGAAATTTTCGGATTGAAGCCTGACTTTTTCAGAATGGAAAAGGGATAATTTTTTAAATCCGCGGACAATAGTTGCCACATCATCCCCAAAAAGTTTTACAATTTGATCAATATTTTCATCCGGAGTACTGATGACATCGTGCAAAAGTGCAGCTATAACAGATCCTGAACGCAACCTGATTTCATCAGCAACAATATGAGCCACATTAAGGCTGTGAATAATCATTAGTTCGCCGGAAGGTTTCCGTTTATCCTGATAGGCAGCTTTGGCAAAGTCAAAAGCTGCATCAAGTTTCCCGGCCTCTTCGGTCAGGCAATCCCCACATACCTTTTTCAATGCCTCAAAGCGCCTGTTTATCTGACTTTGCTCTTTGTCGTTAATCATGGTTATAGATAAATTTCCCGATGAACTGGAAGAAAGATTTTGTTTATCAAAAATTTAACGGTAATACATCCTGGTAAGTATTATGGCAAGTTTCTTTAACAAAACACCCGGCTTGAAATTGGCCGGGTGTCAGGTGGATAATCAGAAAAATCTATTTATTGTCCGGTTTATCCTTTCGTCTGTTCCCCTGTTCCGGAGGAGCTGATATTGAATCGCGCATTTTTGTATCAGCTTTGATATTTTCGAACTTGTAATAATCCATGATGCCAAGGTTTCCTGAACGGAAAGCTTCAGCAATGGCTTTAGGGATTTCTGCTTCGGCCTGAATCACATTGGCACGTGCTTCCTGAGCGCGGGCTTTCATTTCCTGTTCAAGAGCGACAGCCATGGCACGACGTTCTTCTGCTTTTGCCTGGGCAATGTTCTTATCTGCATTAGCCTGATCCATCTGCAATACAGCGCCAATATTTTTTCCAACATCAATGTCAGCTATGTCAATAGAGAGAATTTCGAAAGCAGTACCGGAATCAAGTCCTTTTTCCAGCACTACTCTGGAAATAGAATCAGGATTTTCCAACACCTGTTTGTGAGAAAGAGCAGAACCAATAGCGGAAACCACACCTTCGCCAACCCTTGCAATTACTGTATCTTCCCCGGCGCCTCCAACGAGTTGTTTGATATTGGCACGCACTGTAACCCTTGCTTTGGCAATAAGCTGAATACCGTCCTTGGCAACAGCAGCAACAGGCGGAGTGTTTATCACTTTGGGGTTCACTGACATCTGTACAGCTTCAAACACATCACGACCGGCAAGGTCAATGGCGGTAGCCGATTTGAAAGAAAGGTCCATATTGGCCTTATCAGCAGAAATCAGTGCATTGATAACTGATTTCAAACGTCCTCCTGCAAGATAGTGTGCTTCGAGATCATTACGGTTGAGGGTTAACCCAGCTTTTGTTGAAGTGATAAGACTCTGAACGATAATTGACGGGGGTATTTTCCTCCAGCGCATCAGTACCAGTTGCAATAATGAAATGCGCACTCCTGAAACAAGTGCCGAAAACCATAAACCAACCGGAATCAGATAAAAAATAATCCATAATCCGAAGAGCGCAGCAACACCTATGGCAATGATGACCAATGTGTTGGATTCTCCGTTTGCCTGTAATAGAATTTGATTTAAAAACATGTTAATTAGGTATTTGATTTTACATAAATTTTATTTTTCTCAATTTTCATCACTCTGATATCAGTCCCCTGGTCAATAAACTCCCCCGTTGAGGTAACTTCATAATATTCGTCATTTATTAGCGCTTTTCCCATTGGAACGAGCCGGGAAACTGCTTTCCCTACATCACCGGCTGATATTGCACTTTCTTCAATCTGATTAACTTTTCCGTCAAGTGAAGTATCGAGCATGACTTTTTTCCAGGTTTTGGAACGCAATGACAACCATAAAGCTATCAATGTCAGAGCAATAGTTCCAATAAGAATAAAATGGCCTGCGGGTGTTCCAAATGTGGTATAACTTTGCCAGATTCCAACAGCAATGAGAACAAAACCTGTTACGCCGACCACTGTAGTTCCAGGAATGACCAAAACTTCAAGAACAAGAAACAACAATCCGACAATGATTAAAACAAGAATAATAGTCCAGGACATTTTTTATAGTTTAAAATTATTTTATCGAAACAGTCAATCCTCTGTTGGTCATCTCCTTGGTAAGCGGGATAAGATCGTCCAGATCACCTGATTTTACCGGACATTTTCCGTTGTAATGAGCTATCAGCGTGCATTGCTCGGCTGTAATCGGGTCATGTTCACAAACATCAATAAGTGTCTCAATCACAAAGTCGAAAGTGTTTACATTATCGTTGTAAAGGATAATTTCCCGCTTGTCGCTCATTTGTTCGTCAATCTGGTCTGATGATTTTGTACGTTCTTTAACCATCTTATTTTCCTGATTATCCGTCACATTATTAACAATAAGAATTCTCAGGTGCAAAAGTAATCCATTTTATCAAATATCTGAAGGATATTATGTAAAGTTCAAACGAAGATTTATTTTTGCAGCACAATGAACAACGATATTTTTTATAGTTTTACGGATCATCTTCAAAAAAGTCTGAGCACTACATTGCCCGGCATTGATGCTCAATTCAGGATGGTGCCGCCGATGCGCACGGATTATCCTCCGATGGATATGAATAATGTTCGTTTGGGTGCAATTCTGGCACTTTTTTTCCCGTGTGGTGATGATGCCCATTTGGTTTTTATCCGGCGACAGGATTATCAGGGAGTTCACAGTGGTCAGATTTCATTTCCGGGAGGTGCTTTTGAGAAGGATGATCATACATTTGACAGGACTGCCATCAGAGAAGCAAACGAAGAAATTGGCGTTCCGGCGGCTGATATCCGTTTACATGGTGAACTGACCGAATTGTACATTCCGCCAAGTAATTTTCTCGTAAGATCATTTGTCGGAAGTATGAATTACCAACCTGAATTCAGGCCTGATCCTGCCGAAGTCCGTGAAGTTTTTAGCGTTCCTGTTTCGCAATTACTTGCAGGTCATGCCTGTCAGAAAAGACCTGTAAAAGTAAAATCTGCCGATATTGATGTCCCCTGTTTTATGATTGGAGATAAAATGATTTGGGGCGCAACTGCGATGATACTCAGTGAACTTGTTGAAGTCATTCGGTTTTTCCCGAAAAACCATTTCCCCTGGAACAAGGATGTGCTTAACAGTATCATATAATAAAATCCTTAGAAAACCAGACCTGACAGCGGATTAATACTTTTATTCCAGGATTTTAATTTCACTGGTAATCTCAGCAGAACGTCTGAGCATTTCCGACACCCCGCAATAGCGATCCTGCGAGAGGCTGATTGCTTTTTCCAGCTTATCCATTGGCAGATTATTACCCCTGAACTGATATTCAAGATGAATTTTATTGTAATAAACCGGATGTTCGGAAGTAGATTCTGCTGAAACCACAACATTGAAGTAATCCGGTTCTACCCGCATTTTTCGGAGAATAGAAATCACATCCATTCCTGTGCAACCGGCTAATCCGGCAAGAATCAACGGCTTGGGCCGCGGCCCGCGATCATGTCCTCCAACGTTTTCTTCCGCATCAATTACAAACCTGTGGCCATTCACTTCTACATCAAACGCCATTCCTTCATTGAAGGTTATATCAGCATACTTTTGCATAGGATTAAATTTTTTGCAAAAATATACATTACTTAGTGATAACAATGTGCTTTAATTAAGTTTAACAAATTTGGATTAAAAAATAATCTTTACATACTAACCCAAGTACATTGTGAATCTGAAAAATTTACACAAAAAACCTTACTTCCGGTTTTGAACATTAGTCAACTCTGAAAACCTTATCCTTTGATTTGTTTGGAATGATTTTCCTGATTATTAAAGATATACAATGCGGCGAAATATCAATAAACCTGGGGGACAAAGGTCTGTTCCTCAAAGGGAGGTCTAACGTACCCTTTCCCGCTTGGCCTTTCGGGAAGTTCAAATTTTTCGGGAGTAAGATCTTCGTAAGGGACCATACGTAACAAATGGTGAATGCAATTGAGACGTGCACGTTTTTTGTCATCAGAAGGAACCACAAACCAAGGAGATACTTTAGTGTCAGTATAGGCAAACATTTCATCCTTGGCTTTTGAGTATTCTACCCACATTTCTCTTGATTTCAAATCCATCGGACTAAGTTTCCACCGTTTGGTAGGATCGTCAATTCTGGCTTGGAATCTTCGCTCCTGCTCTTCGATACTAACTGAAAACCAATATTTTATCATGATGATCCCAGAACGGATCAGCATGGCTTCAAAACGTGGACATGACCTGAGAAATTCCCAGTATTCATCCTCTGTGCAATAACCCATCACGCGTTCAACACCTGCACGATTATACCAGCTCCGGTCAAAAAGGACAATCTCGCCGGCAGCGGGCAAATGTGCTGCATACCGTTGAAAATACCACTGGGTTTTCTCGCGTTCGGTAGGTGTCCCCAATGCAGCAACGCGACAAATTCTCGGATTAAGACTCTGAATTATCCTTTTGATAGTTCCACCTTTTCCTGCAGCATCACGTCCTTCGAAAATCACTACAACTTTCAGACCTTTGTACTTGACCCATTCCTGCATTTTAACCAGCTCAATCTGAAGTTTTTGCAACTCCTTTTCATAAAACTCGGCAGAGAGTTTTTTCTTTTTTTCATCCTCATCCTTATAGTCTGATTTTGACATAGTTGTTCAATGTTTAAGGTTAATTTTCCAAAATTTTTACACCATCAGCGGTTTCAATTACATAAAAAGCGGCAGTAAGCCCGGCTCGTTTAAAATAATTTTCTCCAACCTTACTGATAAAATAATTTATCTGACTATTCTCAACAATATTAACCGAACAGCCACCAAAACCGGCACCTGTCATACGAGCACCAATTACACCTTCAATTCTCTGTGCTTCTTCAACAATCACGTCAAGCTCATAACCCGTCACTTCGTAATCATGTTGCAAAGAGCTGTGGGAAGCATTCATCAGTTGGCCAAACTGCTTCAAATCACCATTTTTCAACGAATACACCGCATCAAGAACACGCTGGTTTTCCGTCATGACATGTTTTGCCCTCCTTCTTACCATTTCATCCTCAATAAAAGTATCAAGAAGGAGCTGACCATCCTGATAACTCAGGTCTCCGAGCATGGAAATCGGCTTGTGCTTGCTGATAAAGTTCACAGCGCGTGCACATTCGGATACTCTTTCGTTATATTTGGACTCCGCCAGGGCTCTTTTTTTGTTGGTGTTCGCAATAACAACAGAATAATTTTTCAAATAAAGTGGAATCAGTTTGTAATCAAGTGTCTGACAATTGAGAAACAAAGCATGATTCTTCTTACTTAACCCGACAGCAAACTGATCCATTATTCCGCAATTGACACCTACAAATTTGTTCTCGGCATTTTGTGAAAGCTTAACCAGGCTTACCAGGTCGAGTTTCAGGGAATATAATTGATTTAATGCAGCAGCAGTGACCATCTCAACTGATGCAGACGAAGACAAGCCTGCACCGGCAGGAATATTTCCCTGAAAATAAAAATCCATCCCGGTTAGCTGCAATCCAATATCCATCATTTCATTGATAACACCAAGCGGGTAATTCACCCACGTAACATGACTTTTCTGCCGGACATGCTCAATAGCTATTTCTGTCTTTTCGTCAAAATTAGCTGAACTAAACCGTAACTTGTTTAGGGTGTTCTTTCTTACCACCAGAAAAGTCCCCAAATTAATCGCACAAGGCAAAACATACCCTCCGTTGTAATCGGTGTGTTCGCCGATTAGGTTCACTCGTCCGGGAGCAAATGCAACAAGTAAACTTTCGCCTGTTTCAGGATAAACCTGGTGAAACTGATGTTTTAAATTTTCTAAATGCATGGGTAATCTTCTGAATTTTCACAACCACGAAACTAAATGTTTTTTTTCAAACAACAAATTCATCTTTTATTACAGGACGATTTCATTACCTTTGCGACGTGTTTCAACCAACATCACTATTTATATGAACTTTTCAAATTTTCATAACTTATCACCAAAGATTTTCTCTATTTTGATTTTTCTTTTCACAGTTTCTGCAAGTTTTTCGCAAACTATAATGCAACGTTTTACCGAAGAAGAAAAAAACTGGAGTGAATACAACCTTACAGGCTGGCGATTTGGCATTAACATGGGCATGTACATGGCCGGTAAAAGTACAGCCGGGTTTTACAGCGGAATGCCCGAAAACGAAAACAACATAGCCTGGTTACTGAACAATTATTACTTTTATCAGGATGTACTTCAGGAATTGAACAGCCGCGATATTCTCCGTCATCCGTCTGAAATTCCGCCACAGTGGGCAGGAGCATGGAATGAGTGGAGGGCAATTTACAACGTTTTACCTGCTGACACCACAAAATGGTGGATTTATTATCCTGAAAACCTGAAATACAACACTTCCATGTCAGTAGGCTTTTATATGAAATATAACTTCAACAACACCACTGGCATTTTTTTGCAATCCAACTATGTAAAACTTAAAACTTCCGGAATTTTTCAAATGGTCATTGATTCCATCACTGGTTTTTCAGAACCGGCTCTCCGCGAAGGATATCTGAGGGGTGAAGAAGAAAGGATCAACATTGATATCGGAATCAGCAAGTTTTACCGAACCGGGAAGATTACCAGTGTATTTGTTGAAACCGGCCTGCATCTTAACAGCACCCAGGCACTGAGTAATGACATTATGATCGGAAACAAAGAATTTTCAATTGTAAACCGCTACCTGAACCAGAATTGGGTACCCAACACCAACATCACTGAGTATAACATTTATCAGGGGGGTATCGGATTTGGGGTTTTTCTCAACAGCGGAATTAAATTTATTCTCAACGAAGACATCTCGATTGATCCTGGCGTACAATTTTACTATAACAACATCAAACTGAACGATTACGCTGATTTTACCCTGAATTATAATTTTTATATCAGAATGATATTCAGCCTTTTCGCTGACATTTAATACCTCATTAATCACTACGCTCAATTTTCAACTTAAAAGTCATGATGACAGAGAGCATCAAATTACTTGAAAAATATTTCACGAAAGGCAGTCTTGCTCATCACATAATTCTGCAACATTCAAAATCTGTTGCGGAACTTGCGCTGAAAATTGCCAAAAAAAATCCTTGCCTTGACGTTAATCTCAGCCTGCTTGAACAAGGAGCAATGTTGCATGACATCGGCATTATCAAAACCAATGCGCCTGATCTGGATTGTAACGGAGAATATCCCTATATCTGCCATGGCTGGCTTGGTCGTGAAATACTTGAAGCTGAAGGCCTTCCGGAAATTGCTCCTTTTTGTGAACGCCACACAGGAACCGGCATTTCACTGGATGAAATCATCCGGTACAATCTACCGGTACCTCATCGCGAAATGATACCGGTGACAACAGAAGAAATGATCGTTTGCTATGCCGATAAATTTTTTTCCAAATCAGGGAAAAATCTTACGCAACCTAAAAAGTTGAAAAAAATCTATGCCAGTCTCCATCGCTATGGTGAAGACAAGCTCAGGCGCTTTGACGAATTTATCGGTATGTTTGGCATTTACTACATTTACGGGTGGCACGACGACTTTCCAAAGACAACTTATGGTGAAAGATTAATCGGATAGTACCTGACCGAATTATTTAACGCCAAATAACTTATAACGAAAATTTCAAATGCCAGAAACATCAAATGTAATCGCAAGACTGAGGCTGCAACTGGTAGATTCTGCCAATGAAAAAACCCGGCTTAGCAGCGAACGCTTTTTTAAGGAAGAAGTGAATATTTATGGTCTGAAAACTGCTGATGCGATGAGAATTTCAAAGGAATTTTTTCAGGAAATCAAATCATCATCAAAACATGAAATTTTAAATTTGTGCGAAGAGTTGTGGCTCTCAGGTTACATCGAGGAATCACTTATAGCCTGCAATTGGGCCTACAATTTGCGAAATCAATACCAGCCTGAGGATTTTGAAACTTTTGAACGATGGGTCAAAAATTATGTGAGCAATTGGGCATCCTGCGACACCTTATGCAAACACACCATCGGTATTTTTATCATGCAATACCCCAATTTTATAGACCATCTGAAAGATTGGACAACCTCATCCAACCGTTGGGTGCGCAGAGCATCGGCAGTCAGCTTTATCATACCGGCACGAAAAGGTAAATTTACCAGTGACATTTTTACCATTGCCGAAGCCTTGCTTATGGATAAAGACGACATGGTGCAGAAAGGTTATGGCTGGCTGCTGAAAGTAACAAGTCAAGTGTATTTGCAGTTGGTTTTCGATTTTGTAATGAGCAACAAATCATTTATGCCCCGCACTGCACTGCGCTATGCCATCGAAAAGATGCCTTCCGGAATGAAAATTCAGGCCATGGCAAAGTAATCCTTCGCAAACCTGAAACAACTACGGAACGATTACATTCAGCGAAGCCGGAACAACATGGATATGCAGGCGCTTACCAAGCTTTACAGGTTCACCGTCGAGATTAATCTTCTTTTTTGATTGCTTAATATCAACTTCCCGGGCTCTGATGATTTCCATATAAGGCGCCTTGTCAATTTTTCGAAATAATAAAAGAGGTGCCCAGAATAAGGTTTTAAGTAAAGAGGTTTTACGGGCAATGCAAACATCAACCATTCCGTCATCAATACTGGCATTGGGTGCTATGGAAGTGTTGTAACCAAACTGATCGGAATTGGCAAAACTGATAAAGAGTGCTCTTCGCTTGATCTTCTTACCGTCAACAAACAAAACAAATTTTTTTGGCCGGTACCTGAAATATTCCCTGACAGCAACCCTGACATACCCCCAAAAACCTCTCTGCGACTGCCGGGCAAATTTTTCAGCAACATGAGCATCAAAACCTACACCGGCGATACTGAGAAATACCTGGTCGTTGATTTCGACAATATCTATTTTTCGGGTTTGACTCAGGTTGATCGTCCGAATAGCCCTGTCAATATCAGAAGGAATTTGCAGGTGCCTTGCAAGTCCGTTTCCTGAACCAGAAGGAATAATGCCCAATGCAATCTCGGTTCCGATCAATGGCCTTGCTGTTTCGTTCACCGTGCCATCGCCACCCACTGCAACAATTACCCTGTATCCCTCTTTTACCGCTTCCTCGCTAAGCTCAGTAGCATGACGAGGATGAGCAGTGTAGCTCACCTTGTATGTATATTTCGTCAAATCCAGTTTTTTCTCAAGGTGATAAGCAATCTGTTTCTTTTGCCCAACACCTGAAAAAGGATTAACAATGAACAAAATAGGAATTTTATCTGATGGTTCTGACATTACGAAGCTGTCATACGGTTTTCGACCAAACGTTTATAATACTGTTGAATATATGCTTTAAGCAAATTTTCCATTTTGATAGCTCTTGAAACTTCTATGGTCAGCAGGTTTTTTTTAAGAAGTTGATCCTCATTCACATTATATAATGATATGCTTTTGTCACCATCAAACTCTAATAAATATCCCGTTTGTACGATCTGATAAATACCATTGATGAATGTTACAGCAAATGTTTCTTTACTATCGTCAAAAATATTTTGCCCAAAAGCCACGAAGGGTTCATCATATCGGAGCAGAGCAAGCACCGAGGGCATAATATCCACCTGACTCACCGTGATATCTGACCGGTGGGGCAACTGTTCAGCAGGATCGAAAAAAACCACCGGTATTCTGAACAAACCATACCGTGTCTGATATTCTGGCAAAGCAGCTTCGGAGGTATGATCAGCAGTAATGACAAACAAAGTATTTTTATACCAGTTCATTTTTGAAGCCATTTCAAAAAATTTTCCCAGAGCATAATCGGCATACATTATTGTTTCCTGAATTTGCAGATTTCCCTTTCTAAATCTGCCCTTGTGTTCAATTGGGATTTGATATGGGTGATGAGCAGAAAGTGAAAAGAAAAGCGTAAAAAACGGCTGTGGCGTATTATCAAGTGTTTTTGCAAAATAGCGGAAAAAAGGTTCATCATAAATCCCCCACTTTCCGTCATAATCAGCATCATTCCCATACTCGTTCCGACCATAATAATGCCGGAAACCGGCAAGGTCGGCAAATTGGTCAAAATCCATAGTGCCATTGTTTCCACCATGAAAAAATGAAGTGTGATAATGTTTTTTATGCAATAAACCAGCAATACTGTTGATCTGATTACCGGAAAAAGGTGAATTAATGAAATTTCGGTCCATCAAACCTGGAAGAGAAGCCACTACAGCCGGTATGCCTTCGATCGATTGTTTGGCATTGGCAAAGCCATTAAAAACAAGACTGTGCATCATCAATGAATCGAGAAAAGGTGTAAATCCCTGATAGTTATTCAAACGATGGTTAAACGCACCAACATGTTCACTTGAAAGACTTTCCATTACGATTATCACCACATTCTTCCCATAAAATATGGAACCTCCCATTGACAAAGGAACTTCCGGGCAATCATAACGAGGTTGAAATAAGGAATCAGCAAATTGTTGGTCAAAATATGCCACCTTGTTCACTACCTTCTGATCAATGGTTTTGATGATGGTAAAGGGAGTATTGAGCACAACAGGAACTAAGCGGGGTTGAGTATAGCTTGCTGCCGAAATGATTTTAATCGGTTTAAACTGTAACCCTCCTCTGATTCCGATTACAGTGAGAGCAAGACAAAACAGAAAAGAGACAACCTGAAAAAAATAGAATGCTATAATATTTTCAGTAAAGCGTCTTTTTGAAAAATTTACCCTACGGGCCAAAGCAATCATTATGAAAACCAATAAAGCAAACAGCAATAGATAAAACCAGAAATCCCTTACAAATTGAGGCAACAATGAAAAGAAAGGAACATCCTTCATCACAAAGTCGAAAATATCGCCGGTCATTCGTTTCTGGGTAAATCTAAAATACACGACATCAGCCATATTCAACCCAATAGCAAGAATATTCGGAATATAATAAAACACCCCGGCAACATTTCTGTAAGTCTTCAACCGTCGGTAGGGTAATGGAATCGTCATCATGACAATGTAAACGATATTGACGGTAAAAAGGGTGAAAAGATCGAACCTCAATCCAAAAAACAAAATCCTGAGAAGTTCATCAACCGGTAAATGACCAAAATATCGTGTATTGAAAAAATAGAGAAGAATACGGCTCAGCCACAGGAAAAACAAAGCTATCAACAACCGGTAAATAAGGATGGAATAGTAATTTCCCCGGTAATATCCCTTGCTCTTAACCACCCGTAACATGGATAGAAATTTTTATTGTTGTTAAAATCAGGTGGCAAAAATAGACAAACTCGGTGATAATTAATTTTTTTTAATAATCCCGAAGGGATTGAATGTTTATAAAAACCGATCGTACAAGGGAACATACGACCCCGACGGGGTCGGATAAATTTCCGGATGTTTTTTCTACAAACATTTGAATCCTTCGGATTCGTTATTCTAACCAATTGAGAAACGTATTAATGCGAATAATGCGACCCCGACGGGGTCGTTTGACGATTTTGCCAATTGGCTTTTTTAATCCCGAAGGGA
>RZYY01000143.1 GCA_009930115.1 Sphingobacteriia bacterium
GAGTAGGGAGTTGTCAGACCATAAGCGCACTTTGTTTGCTTATGGTTATTCATATGTCGCCCCTGCGGGGCTTTTGTTCTGAGTAGGGAGTTTTCGGACCATAGGCGCACTTTGTTTGCTTATGGTTATTCATATGTCGCCCCTGCGGGGCTTTTGTTCTGAGTAGGGAGTTTTCGGACCATAAGCGCACTTTGTTTGCTTATGGTTATTCATATGTCGCCCCTGCGGGGCTTTCTTTAGCCCCGCAGGGGCGACATAAAAGAGGAAAACTGTTAAACTTGTCTTCTTGCTTTTCCCATGTCATCGGCTGCGATCATGGCTTTTAGTATCCTTTCCGGCGTTACTGCAGAAGCTTCGTGATAAATAGAGCTGCCCTCTTCTGAGGTTTTCAGGGCAACTTTCAATAGTTTTTCCGGAGTTGCATCTGTAATTCCGATATCTGCCAGGGTAGTTGGCAGACCAATCTTTTCGCAAAACGAATAAATTTCATTCATTTGTACAGTTGTGGCAGCGTTGAGATGCAAACCTGCAAGTACGCCAAAAGCAACCTTTTCGCCGTGATAATAATTATGGGTTTCATCAATAGCGGTAAGTCCGTTGTGAATGGCATGAGCTGCTGCCAGACCACCACTTTCAAATCCGATTCCGCTCAAAAGAATATTTGCTTCCGTAATGGCTTCCAATGCAGGCGTTACCTTTTTTTGTCCGGCATCCAGCTTTGCCTGAAGTCCATGTTCCAGCAGGATATCCAGGCACAGACGGGCAAGATTAAGTCCTGCCAGTGTGCTGGTTCCTCCGCACTCGTTCATTGACCGGGTTTTGAAACAGGAGTCAGCTTCAAACCAGGTGGCCAGTGCGTCGCCCATACCTGAGACCAGAAACCTGACGGGAGCATTGGCAATGATGTCCATGTCAACCAGCACCACGGAGGGATTTGAGCGCTGGTAATACACCTTATCAAAGACGCCTGCCGGAGTGTAAGTTACTGCACAACCACTGCACGGAGCATCGGTTGATGCGATGGTGGGTATGATGATGACAGGGATATTTGCTCTGTCGGCTGATATCTTTGCAGTATCGATTGTCTTTCCCCCGCCCATTCCGATCATCACAACGGTATTTGTACTGCTGATCACTTTTGTCAGCCGTTCCAGTTCATCAGCGGTACACTCGCCGCCAAAGAGCTCAATAGCTGCCAGATCAGCAATTTCCTGACTGCCAAATCGGGGAAGTATTGTATTTTTCACCGTTTGTGAAGCAAGTATCAATCCTTTGTTTCCCATCATCCTTATCAGCTTGGGCAAAGTCTTCAGCGCACCTTGTCCCTGAATATATTTCCCTGGAAAAGCAGCAATTTTGTTCATGTTTACATTCATTTAAAGGTTACTCGCTGCAAAGATGGGTAAAATATAATTCATCACCATAGTTTTATTTTCAATGCTGAAATCAAAACTAACACTCAAAACAAAAACCAGATCATTGTTGTCCTTTAAAAATTATCCCGAAACTAAAAATTTATGGATGTATCGCGTTACTGTGGGGCTTCATTGAATCGGGGATAATTTTGTGTTTTGCCCAATTTGATGCTTCTAAAAGGGCAGTTTGCTGATGATGAAAAAATATTGGAAAAGAGACAGATAAAAAGAATTGTAAGTCCTGTCAGGAACGATACAAATTTTTACCGGCAGATAAAGAAACCAGATATAAAAACCTGAAATTTAGGTATTTCACTGTCATATCTTTTCATATAAAGCGTCCCAATGCATCGTTACAAACAACAAGGTTTGTCGGTTTGGATACAAATTATCAGCGATTATGAGAAACAAACCAAATCATTTCAAATTCAACGATCACTTATAAACGCAATTATCACACAAGCCGCCCAACAAACTCTCAAGAACTATGGTTACATAAATATCCGGTTTTTCATTTTCCACAATAGGTTCGTTTAGTTTATACTCCCATTTATCCCAGATAAATACCGAACCTGAAAAAGAATACTTCAAAAACTGCTGAAGACTCAGCGTAAAGGAATCATGGAAAAAGACAACCTTTGGCAAATTGTTGGTATCACTAAGATAAAAGCTGCGAAAGAATTCCCCGGGATCAAAATCGGAAGGTGCAGGGTAAGGATTCTCCCTGACCGTATCAACATCAAGAGAAAAATTTGGCTTGAAAATGTAATCAACATCTTTCATTTCATATTTCTTATTAATCATAAAAGCAAGATTTCCGCCTACAGTTTCTTCCGGTATAATGGTAAAATCAGAAAACGTAAGCGGCTTAATTTCAGGATGATCTTTCACAATTTGTTCCATGATGCTGCGATAAGCTACAAAACTTCCCAGGTTATTCCAGTGGTTATCCGTTTTTCGAAAGAGTTGTTGAGGAATACTCTCCTTTGCAGCAGTGAGTGATTTTCTCAAATCAACCACCCGGATATCAATTTCCTTCAGCAGATTGATGAACTGGTCGGTATGGCTTATGGTATCTAAAGGCTTGATATACCAGGGTAAAAACTCAGGATAAACAGAGTATTTGGTCGGGCATATTACCACATAATAATCAATACCTTTTTTCGCTAAATATTCTTTTCTGTAAGTAAAATCCGATCGCATCCTTTCTATTTCGCCTCTTCTGAATAAACTTTTCCGCAGGTAGGTGTCCAGTTCCAGTCTGACAGCGTACAAATCATCATTTGTGCCGATCAGGACCTGATCAGGAAACGGGCATTTCCTGAATAAATTCAGGCTAATATCCGAATAAAGATTTACGAAATAATTTCTAAATGCAAAATGGTCGTTATAATAATTTTCATATTTTACCGGAAAAGGGTCAAGCAGTGTAACATCCAACTCCGGTTTATCTGTCAGTTTTCGGTTTTCAGTATTTGTCCCGGGTGGAATAATTTTAAGGTTATCCTGCACGAATGCAGAAGTAACTATGATTATGAAAAGTATAATCAAAAGAAAGGATGAAAACTTAGGTTTGCTTTTCATGTCATTTTAATTAAAACCGGTAGTAAATAAATGGGTTATAGGTATTTGTAATCAGATAAAGTGAACAAATTACCAGTATGACAACAAGTATGATGTGTTGAAGTGACCTGTATATTTCCGGTAAAAGGTTGTTTTTCCCGGTATAAGAGGACAATGTCAGCTCGATTTTTTCATTTGCTTTTGACAGTAAACCTGAAGCACTCAGGATGCTCAGCAGCAGGAAAAGGTAAAACTCAAAATTCATTGTCTTGATTAAAACCATAACATTCGGAATGGATGCGTTCAACCCAAAAAGAGCTTTATAATAGGACCCTGCGAAAGAAACATTTTCGGCTCTGAAAAGCACCCATGCCAGGGTTACCACAAGCAGGGTATAGATATGTTGAAACGGAACGAAAAGTTTACCCGGGAACTTACTGCCGGAAGCTCTTTCGATGATTAAAAAAGTGCCATGAATGAAGCCCCACAGCACAAATGACCAGCTTGCGCCGTGCCATAGACCGGTAATAAAAAAAACTATGATCAGATTTATATAGGTTCGCCATTTTCCTTTTCTGTTACCCCCCAAAGGAATGTACAGATAATCCCTGAACCATGACGAAAGACTGATATGCCATCTGTTCCAGAATTCCTTGACTGACTTTGAAATGTAGGGATAATTAAAGTTTTCAAGAAAGGTAAAACCAAACATTTTGCCCAAACCAATTGCCATATCCGAATAACCGGAAAAGTCCAGATAAATCTGCAATGAATAGGTCAGAATACCCAACCATGCTGTTACCACCGATAACTCTTCAGGTACCGAACCAAAAACAGAATCGGCAACATATCCCATGTTATTGGCCAGAATCACCTTCTTGCCCAGTCCTATGATAAACCGTCTGATCCCCTGCGAAAATGTTTCCACCGAAACAACACGATCCTTAATCTGTTTGGCAATATCATGATACCTGACTATTGGCCCTGCAATTAATTGAGGGAACAGGGAAATATACAATCCAAGATTAAAAGGATTTTTTTGGGTTTCAGCATCCTTGCGGAACACATCAATAAGATAGGACATTGCCTGGAAGGTGTAAAACGAAATGCCGACAGGAAGGATTATTCCCGGAGATTTAACAAGTTTGTAATTAAATACTTCCGAAAAGAAATTCAGATTACTCACTATAAAATCAGCGTACTTAAAAATTCCAAGGAAAATCAGGTTAAGTGCAACCCCAAGGGTCAAATACCACTTTGAACTTTTGCTTCCCGGTGATTGTCCGATTTTGAGCCCGATGAGGTAATTGAAAATTATAGAAATTAAAAGCAGTGCTGTGTAGCTTACTCCTCCCCACGCAAAAAATACAAAACTCGCTACAAGTAAAATGTAATTCCTTAGTCTTTTTCCAAATACATAATAGAGCGCAAGAACTATCGGAAGAAAAACAAAAAGAAATATTGGTGAACTGAAAAGCATCTGGTAAGCGGGATTGGTTAGTTAATTATCGGTCTTTTCAACGCTTAATATTCAAAAGTAATGTTGATATCATCAAAACAGGCTTCCTTTTTGCCTGCAAAAGCCAGGATTTTTATCTGATGATCCGTTTTAACAGGTTGGTCAATATCAAACACAGCATTAAATTCAGTCCATTTGTTCAGTTCCCTGATTTGCCGGCTGATTGAAATGGATTTCCACAATATATTCTGACCTTTATCTGATATGTCAAGTGCAATTATAAAATCATCAACGGGTTCGGGAACATAAAACCATCCCCTGACAAAAACCTTGTATGGTACGACATTATTCAGGTTTTTCAGTGTATCATAAAATGCATAGGAGTATATGTTAAGGCTGTCAACTTTTGAAACATATATTCCTGAATGTGCTTTGGCCGGAGATTGCATCTGAACAATGGTATGCTTGTTTTCCCATGACTGCAGCGAGACCGGTCCTTTTTCCATATCCGTGCTGACTGATACAACGATCTTGTCCGGTTGCTCCTGTTTGGCCTGCCTGTGTGCGCAGGAGACCGAAAACAAAACTGTAAATGCCATTAAACCAGTTCGTAAAATCGAATCTTTCATTTAAAAATCTTTTATATAAACGCTTTTCAACGTTCAGCAAAATTATGAAAAAAGGAAAACGCAGCAGAAATTTTAAAATGGATAAGAAGTTTTTGAATAAGGCATTCCGGTGAAACATGCAGCACTGCAATTTGATAAATGAAATAAACCGCCTGTGCCGTAGTAAGGCCTGATGAGCCTCCCCCATTTCAACAATTATAATGATTCATTTCAGAATGATTTGCACTGGCAAAACATCTCACCTGCATTCTCAGAACTTTATTCTATTTTTCGCAGTTGACTTTGAACAATACCCTTGGTTTATGTTTCTGCTTAACTCAGAATACCTTTTGTAAAACTGACGAAACCATTGCTGGTATTCAGATAAAGAGAAGTAAAACCTCTGTGTCGGTGGTGATACCAGTGCGTTCTCATAATAATTACTATTTTTACGATGTTTTAAGCATCTTTTCAGGATGAACGGTTCGTTTTTCCGTGCAATAAAAATAGACAATATTTTAATGCCAATCAAGTTTTATTTAATTAGTTATCAATAGGTTATTTAAATTTTGTAATTTATTAAAGTAGTAATAGTTTGAAATGTTAAACAAAAAATGATACATGGGAATTACATCAGCAGATTATGAACGATTTTGGTTTCCTTTGGATAATGCCGCGAAAATTTACCCGGCAATTATATCCGATGAAGTTCCGGCTGTTTTCAGATTAACAGCCGTTTTAAAACAGCCGGTTAAATTAAAACCGTTTCAGAAGGCCGTGCTACTTGTCGAAAAACGTTTCCCGTATTACAAAGTGCAACTTAAAGAAGGTTTTTTTTGGTTTTATCTGGAGCATCTGCCCGGGCATATTCCCATCGAAGTTGACAAAAATTTTTTGTGCAAAAGGTTTTCTAAAGGTGAAATGCTTCTGAGGATATTAGTTTGTGAAAACCGAATAAGTGTTGAATTTTCACATATTTTGACTGATGGTAGCGGTGGTTATGAATTATTAAAAACCATTCTGATCGAATACTCAAAGGCTTGTAGAGCCAAAATTCCTGTTGAATTTCCTTACATGAAACCGGATTCCACCATGCTGGAAGAGGAATACGAAGATGCCTATAAAAGGTATTTTAATAAAGAAATTCCACCGATGATCAGACGATCAGGAGCCTTTCATCTTCCTTTTCCACTGAACCCGATCCCCCGGTTTAAACAATCTACTTTTATCATTTCGCTAAAACAAATCAAACAGATAGCATCCATTCAGCAAGTGAACATTACTGTATATCTGATATCAGTGTATCTTTATGTTTTGCAGGAAATTTTTGAAGACCTGCCGCCGTCAAATAAATACAAAAAAAACAAAAGGTTAAGAATACAGGTTCCAGTTGACCTGCGTAATATTTTTCCGACCAAAACCATGAGAAATTTTTCATTGTTTGTCATTCCCGAAATTGACCTGCGCCTCGGACATTACACCTTCGATGAAATACTTAAATCTGTTTTTCACCAAATGCAACTCGAAACCGATGAAAAATTGATCAATAAAATTATAGCAAGAAATGTAGGAGGAGAAAAGAAAATTTATGTTCGGGGAATCCCGTTGTTTCTGAAAAGCGCACTTTTACGAATGGAATTTTACTCACTGGGCACCAGCCAATACAGCGGAGTAATCAGCAACATGGGAAAAATGAAACTGCCACCTGAAACGGAGGTTCTGATTGATTATTTTAAAGCAATATTGCCACCACCCAATAAAATGCTAAAGACAAACTGTGGGGTAATTGGTTTTGGTGACAAACTGGTACTGAGCTTTGGTAATATTACCAGATCAAAAGAGTTTGAAAACAAATTCAAAAACTTTTTAGAAAAACAGGGTATTCACATGGACACAGAAATAAAAAACGAAAAACATGATTTACTGTAAAAATTGCGGTGTAGAACTGGAAGAAAATGCTAATTTTTGTTCGTTATGCGGAGAACCCGTATCCGACCAAAACAATGCCGGTATAGATTATTTAACCACAGGCAAAACTTCAAAAACAGCACTGACTGATTTTCAGAAGTTGACCCACCTGCAAAAAAGAAAAATATTTTGGGAAATAGCAGGTATGATTCTTTTTTCAGGAATACTTATAACGTCAACCATTAATTTGGTTAGCGATCACTCCATCACCTGGTCAAAATACACTATTACCATTGGATTGGTGCTATTTATGAATATCACGCTAATTGTGTTTTTGTACAAAAAATTATTTCTGTCCTTTTTCCTGAGTTTTATCATTTCTGCCTTATTGTTTTTTCTTCTTGATATTTATACCGGAAATGCAGGGTGGCTCACAAAACTTGGCATTCCATTATTACTTGCAGCATATATCATTGTTTTATCCTTTGTTCTGGTCGAAAAAAAAGCAAAACAGAAAGGATTAAATCTTCTTGCCTATGCATTTCTTGCATTAGGTTTCCTGTGTGTCTGCATTGACGGGACTATCTCCATTTATACCAAAAACTTTTTCAACATTGGCTGGAGCCTGACCGTAATGGCCTCTGCAATAATTATTTCAGCACTTTTATGGTATGTGAA
>RZYY01000352.1 GCA_009930115.1 Sphingobacteriia bacterium
TGCGCGAAGTGTATAAACTTTGCGCAACCTTTATTTCAAAATTACATACCCACCGGTTTTTTTGCTGCCTTTACGGACAATGTAGCCCTTTTTCAGCAACACCCTTACATGCCTGTCGATGGAGCCAAAAGGAATTTGCAGCATCGCCGACAAATCCTTCGCCATTAAACCCGGATTGGCAGAAATGGTTCTGTAAACCAGCAACTGAGGTTTATTCAGATCCAGGTCTGTTGTTTTTTGAAACACCGGTTTCGACGATTTGTATTCTACCTCAGCCGAATCATTCAATGCTCCGTATTTTTGTTTCACCTGAGGTTTTTCTGTCATCTTTTTTATAAAGGAAACAACAAAAAAATTATCTACAGATCTCATGGAAACGGATACCTCGCCGTGCTTTGCAGATTCACTGAAAATCCTCGGAAATCCCGATCCCCACGACTCAATCTGTCTGGTGTTGTAAAAAATCCCGGCCAGTGTGGTGTTTCTGGGCACCGACCTGTTTTCCCTGATAATCTCTTCAGGAGTCAGCTCTCTGGGCAGTACACCCGGGCTCCAGACTTCCAGTCTGTCGTCAAAAATCCTGATCTGAATCTGGCTTTTGTCGGTGTAGTCCCTGTGAATAATGGCATTTACAATGGCTTCTCTGAGTGCCTCCAGGGGATATTCCCATTTCTCGATTCTTTGAATGCCTCCATCGAATTCGACACCCATCCTGATGTTCCTTCTGATGAAAGCCATGGCCTGCTCAGTAACAGCCAGCAGCCCGTCGTCGAACAAAGTCATGTCGATGATTGTTACCATATCGGTGCCTTTGAACCTGCCCGCCTTTACACAGGCACTGTAATACTCCGTGTTTTTTTCGGTAAAACACAGGTATGCCGCATTGGTAAGCATTCCCCTATGTTCGAGTTTGTTTTTTTTAATGAACTCAACAGGATTGAAGTTTGGGTTTTTAGAAGAAAGTACCTCAAGAACACGCGGACTAACAACCAGCTCGGAAAGCTTTTCGTTGCAAGGCCTTTTGTCGAAGTCGGGTTGAGCATATTTGAGGATCATGCTTCTTAATTCGTCACTTTTTATTTTGACATTGCTTTTACCAACCCTGATAAATGCCTTGTTTGAAACAAACACCGGCTTATATTCAGACTCTTTGACCGAGATTTCGCAGATTTCGAAAAGTCCATGTGTTTTCACAACGATTGACGGATAAAAGGCCGGATCGCAGACTTCCTTGATTTTGGTCGTGAGTTTTTCAATGGTTTTTTTGCCAATGTCAATTTTTACGGGCTCGCCATCGTCATTCATTCCGACCATGACAGTTCCACCTCTGCGATTGGCAAAGGCGACCAGTGATTCAATAATGGCTGTTTCTTCCGAAAAGCTTGTTTTGAATTCCAGTTCTTCACTTTCTTTCATGGCTTCCTCAGTTTTTAATTCATCAAAATAACTCCACAAAGATACAATAATTCCTCATAAAATTCCTCAAAACCCCACTAAATAACACTTGTATAACATTAATTCGTCAAATAGATATTATAATACGTCATTTAATGATTAATTAAA
>RZYY01000353.1 GCA_009930115.1 Sphingobacteriia bacterium
ACTTGCTACAAAAGAGGCGTTGTCTATTCCAATAAAACCAATGGTTTTTGTGCTTCAGGCTATCAAACAACCACTTGCTCTACAGATGAAATTCTAGTTGATCAATATACAACCACTAATGCTACCTGCGGTGGGACAGATATTGCTTGTTACAAATGCAGTAGTGATACTTGCTCAAAAGTTAATCCCGATACTGACGGTGATCCTGATTGTCGTTTTTCTCTTTCTCGCCCTGATTACCAATGTTTAACTTATCTTGCCGCCACTCCTACTTTTGATGTGAGCAATCTTTGTACCACCACTCCCAATCAAGATGATCCTAATAAATGTACTTTAATTACCAATCCTGATGGATCAGTAAGTGTTTCCTGTGCTTCCATCAGTTCTTCAAATCCTTATGTCTTTTATCAAGGCAATAGTAGTGCTGATGGTAAATCCTGCGCTCGTCCTGTTGCTTGTTCTGAGGTTGATCCTTCATATACCACTGCTGATAAATGTACCCTCAACCAAATTCCCATTCCAATTGAAAACTTTTGCGATGGTAATTTGTATTTTCATGGTTTAGCTTCACAATGCGTTTCTTGCAAAGGTGTTCACGCTCCTTGGTTTCAAGTGGTTAGTGGCAGTCTTTATGCAAGAGGTAGCATTGAAGCTGATACAAATTTAACTGATGTTTTTGTGATAAGAAATTATGACGACGGTTGTGCTACCTCTTCTGCTTCAACCACTGGAGTTGGTATTCCTGTGGCTGGTGATAAAATTATCAATATCACCAGCCAGAGTAGTGAAAATGTTACTGCTGACTTTTCCAATGGTTTTGCCAAAATCAATCCTGAAGATTATCGCTTTTTTGTTAATAGTTTAGGCTATGCCCCCAATGAAATTGCTGATTATATTAAGGCCTGTTCTGATTTAAATAGTAATGATCCTAATTTATTTACTCTCAAAGATGGCTTTGTTTGTCTGGCTCAAGGAGAAAACAACACCACCTTAAAATTAAGTCAACTTTTGGCTGATCAGAGTGAAAATGCTACCCTAACTGTTCCAGTTGGGGTAAAAAAGATCATTTTTGTTGATGGTAACATTGAACTTGACCGACCAATTATTTTGGAAGAAAGCACTGATCCAAACACTGCTCCTGGCTTTCTTTTAATGGTTGTTTCAGGAAACATTGAAATTTCTTCATATTTGGGTGAGTTCCTTAGTTCCACCAACTATTCCACCATTGGTGGTGGTTGTGCCAATCAAAACCCTACTTTACATGGTATTTTTGTTGCCAACGGCACAATTTCTTTCTTGGGAGGTGGAATTAATAATGCTTTTACCAATACCCTAATTAATCGTGATTGTGACAAAAAAATTACCGTTAAAGGTTCTTTTATTGGTTGGGGTAAAAATGAAACCAATCAACCAGGAATTTTAATGGAGAGAACCTTTGCTGGCTGTCTCAAAGGTTCTTTTGCCGATTCATCTGTTCCAGCTTACACCAGTTATGACAATGATTACAATGCCACTACGCCAGTAATTACTTTTGTCTACGATGATGATCTCCTGC
>RZYY01000354.1 GCA_009930115.1 Sphingobacteriia bacterium
TCTTCATGGACAACAACACTTGATGCAAATATTTCGGGAAGACCTGTGATTCTGAAGGATTTTAAAACCGGTGAATTCTGGATTGCGGTTGCCGATGTGTATGATAATGTTTATTTGCTGAATTCGGATGGTGTGATAGTATGGAAAAAAGAAGTGGGTGATGCGGTCAATGACGATTTCCAGCTGTTGTGGTCGGGCAATAAGGAAAAAAGAAGTATGGCTTTTTCAACATCGGATGGTATTTATATTATTGGCCTTGACGGGGAAATACGGTCATCATTTCCTGTTTCTGTCAGAGCGGGTGTTGCATCAAACCTGCTTGTGGCCGATTACGATAATAATCAGAAATATCGCTTGATTTTTGGCGATAGTAAAGGTGTTTTAAATAATTATACAACGGATGGAAAATCAACGGAGGGTTGGTTGAAACCTGATTTAAAAAATCAGCACCAGTCGGCTGTGTTTTTCAGTCCGCTTGGTGGAAGCGATTATATTGTTGTTGCAAGTCCCGGAGGTACTGTACAGGTTTTTGACCGTAAGGGAAAATCGGTGGTTGATATTGATGAAATTCAGGATAACAAAGGATTTTGTCCTTTGCAGGGTGGACGAGATGTGAAGTTCTGGACTGCTTTTTCATCCGATGGTGCACTCATCAGCGTGAATCACCATGGCGACATTAATCCGTTAACGGAAAAATCCTATGGAGAGAATGTGTTGTTTGAAGCAAGCAAAAATCAGGTTCTTGCCATATCTGCCGGCATATTGTATGTTTTTAATGCTGAAGGCAGGGAAACATCAACAATAAAAATTTCGGAATCAGCGGTTGATTATATCAATGTGATTTCTGTAGAAGACAACCATTATTTGATATTTCATAATTCAGACAATATGATTGGTGTTGTTTCGCAGGAATCCGGATTTAAGGATTTTTTGTATAAATCCGAGGCGTCTGCTTTTGCCTGCATTGCTGTTAATGACAAGATTCGGATGATCACATCCAATGAAAAAACCGTTGTGTTTGAAATAATCGCAGCAGAAAAGGACTGATGATTTTGGAATTTGTCAGGAGTCGCGACTCTTTTTTTAGCTCCCGGGACTTCATCCCGGGCTAATCTCTGTCGCGCCGTCGGCGCTTATTGTACTTCGCAGCTTCTATGACGGCTTCGCCGCTTAACCTCAACTTTAACCTTGACCTTCGACCTGATTTTTTCCTCTTGACAATTGAAGATAAAATAGCGTATATTTGGAACTCTTTTTTTGCAACGAAATATGTTTTCATTTGTCTAATTACAAAACCTCATACCATGAAATTTAAATCACTGTTTGCGGCTGGATTTCTGGTCTTTGTGTCCATGTTTCTGGCCTCCTGTGTTAAGGAGGAGTTTGATATGGATACTGTTACTGCAACTAATTGGAATCCCAATGTTGCGGCTCCACTTATCAACAGCAGTTTGTCTCTTTGGGATGTGATGAATGATTATGATTCAACTGACTTGCTGGTGGTTGATTCTAATCAGTTTGTTTACCTGGTTTACGAAGATACTGTTTACAGC
>RZYY01000355.1 GCA_009930115.1 Sphingobacteriia bacterium
CGATGGCTCATTCCTGTGCCGGAAATAATGTTTAATGATTTCGGTAAATCCATTTTGGCAGTTTCTATATTTTTTGCGAATTTTTTAAGATTCTCTGCTGCTTCCTCTATATATCCTACACCGAGTTTTATTTCAAAAGCGGCATAATTGCCATTACGTTTCTGCACAATAGCGTCAACTTCCAAACCATAGGAATCATTGTAATGAAAAACGTTTGCGTCATTTGCTTTAGCATACACATTTAGCTCGTGCGTTGCCAGCGACTCGAATAAAAACCCTGCATATTTCATGTCTTTTAGCAAGGATTCTTTATCTAACCCCAATGCTGCTGCTGCCAACGATGTGTCGCACAAATGTCTTTTGGGCGATTTTCGCAAGGATGCCGATGAGCGAATATGCGGATTGAAAGCAGGTTGTTCATATAAAATCATTAAGCGCGATAGCGCATCAAGATATTCTGATATTGTATTTCGCGACAATTCATTTCTATCAGAGGTTTTTACATCCAGCTCCAATGTTTTATTATCAACCAGTGTTGCTGTGTTCCTTGCGATTGAACGTAATAAGCTGCGAACTTTTAACGGATCGCGTTTAACTCCCGAAACCCTGCTCATGTCTACTTCACAAAGCAAGTCAACATAACCGCTGTTCATTTTGATGGCATTCTTTGTACTTTCATTCAATAAAGTGGGCCATCCTCCTATCAGCATTTTATCTATAATGAAATCGAGCGAAACCCCGGCATCGTAGAAGTTTGGGAAATATCCTTGCAGCAAATCTGAAACCTTAACTATGCCGGTGGAATAACCTAACTCCTGCCAGGACATTGTATCCATTTGCACAACAGTAAAACGACCGGCGCCGCTATGCAGTTTGACGTCGTCAGCAGGGTTAGCCGAACCTGTAAGAATAAATTGTCCTTTTGCTTTACGATCGTCAACTTCGTGCCTGACATAATTCCAAATTTCTGGATGTACCTGCCATTCATCAATCAATCTGGGTGTATTTCCTACCAATAAAAGTTGGGGATTTGTTGCCATTATGACAGGAACCTGTTTGTCCCTGTCCATTTCTACAACGCTTTTTGCAAATTGACTGGCTGTTGCTGTTTTTCCACACGATTTAGGCCCTTTTAAAAGTACTGCACCCGAAGCAGACAATTTTTCCAACAAATCTTCTTCAATTATTCTTTTTATGTAACTCATAATTAGTTATATCATTCCGGTGCAAAGATAGAAACAAGCTCTGATTGTGCAAATTTCAGGAATATTATTGTGCATAATTTAGGTTTTTTGCTGTGCAAAAATCAAACTGTTTCGGGTTCTGGGGTACTGCTGACTGGCAGCTGTCAACTTTTTCCTTTTTCGGTGTTCGGCATTTAGGCTTGTTTACTATGGTTTGTTATCAGACACTGCATTCAAAAAATCTGCTGCCAGCTTTTTGTAATCCCTGTTTTTGATCACCCACTCACGGCCTTTGGCGCCCATTTCTGCTCTTTTTTCCGGAGTTAAGGCTTTCATTTTTAGAATTGCTTTGCTTAGCTCTTCAGGAG
>RZYY01000356.1 GCA_009930115.1 Sphingobacteriia bacterium
CCATAATGGATAACGCCACACAGGCTTTCAACATTCTCCTGCTCACTGGTGCCGGCTCGGGCGCTATTTACCTTTTGCGGTGGTTTTGGTGGAGGATTAATGCATGGACTGAAATTACTGCCATGATCGTGGCTACCCTGCAGGCCTTTATTCTGGTGCTTGTCGTTCCGGATGAAGCTGTGGCTACACCGGTACTCGATGGCTTTACCATGAAATTGCTGATTGCTGTTGGAGTCACAACCCTGGCCTGGCTGCTGACTACCCTGTTAACCCAACCAGAAAAACAGGCAACACTGCGAAAATTTTACCGTGTCACCCGCCCGGGAGGCCCTGGATGGAAAGAAGTAATCGATCAGGCCCGGGCGGAAGGCGATTTAATTGATGAAAAAGATCATGGAAAAAAATGGGAAATGCCGCTGCAAATCCTGTGTATCTTTGTGGGATGTATTGTCATCTATTCCTTCCTGTTTGCCATTGGTTCATTCGTGTTTAAGCATGTAATTACCGGAACCGTCCTTATGACCCTGGCGTTAGCTTCCACGTATCTTCTCTTCAGGCTTTTTAGTAAACTTAGAACAGATTAATGGAGCAGATACTTCAACATGCCGCCGGTGCCTTTCTTGCACATAAAAGTCCCCTACAGATTTATCCGCTGGGTCATGGGCATATTCACAAAACCTATCAGGTAACATCCGGAGACAAACAAATACAATCTATTGTATTACAACAGTTTAACACAAATGTATTTAAAAATCCGGAAGCAGTGGCACACAATATCCTTAAAGTCGCTCACCATTTTGAAAAATGCTTTCCGGAAGAAAAATTTCTGCACCCGGTGGCGACCCAATCCGGCAATACCTATTTTATCGACCCCAAACAAAACTACTGGCGGGCCTTTCGGTACATCCCTTCAACAGTGACTTTTGAAAATGCCACATCCCCCGGGTTGGCCGAAAAAGCGGCTCAAAAATTTGGTTGTTTTACAGAAAAACTACTTACCCTGAATTCCATGGACATTCAGTGTGTGATTCCTGACTTTCACAATCTGCCTTTTCGGATGGCTCAGTTGGAAGAAGCCGCAAAAAACAACCCCCTACACAGGGCCGAAGCAAATGCGGAAATGATAAACGAAATGCTGGCCATGAAACCTTTTGCCCACCAATTCACACATCTTCAACAGCATGTTCCGGCCCGCATTACCCACAACGACACAAAAATCAACAACCTCCTTTTCGAAGAAAATACTTTGCATGCAGTATGTGTCATTGACCTGGATACCGTTATGACACAAACACTTTTTAGTGATTTTGGCGACATGGTACGAACCTATACTTCACCCGTGGAAGAAGATGAAAAAGAAATCACAGAAGTTGTGGCGAGGGCCGAGTATTTTGAAGCACTAGCATCAGGATATCTTAAGGCGGTCAAATCCTTCATCACAGAAAAAGAAAAAAACAACCTGTTCACCGGAGGGCTCGCTATCACCTTAATGCAGGCGGTAAGATTTCTTACAGACTATCTGAATGGTGATTGTTATTATCCGGTACAATAC
>RZYY01000357.1 GCA_009930115.1 Sphingobacteriia bacterium
AGCTTCCTGGAGGGTAATTTCGTGTTCCCACTCAAATCGCATTATCCCCGATGGATCTCCAGGGCCTTTCACAGTAATATACCCCCGCGTTCCACCTATTCGTACCCGCACAGTCCGTTTCGGATCTGTTGATAAAAACCCTTGTTTTATAGGCTCGTGTACATATTCCAGCGCTGGAAATGCACCCTTAACTAAAAATTTTCGTTCAATCTCTACCATAATAACTCCTACTTTTCTATCGAATAAAGATACGCCTTTTCAAAAAACGAAAGCAAATTGAAATAACTGTTGGCTGCGTGGATAAAAAAGATAGAATTTAATGAACAGCACAACTATAGAACCTGCCGTTTTCAACAATTAGTTCAAAAAAACATCCGATATTTGTAGTAAAAACAAAAATTAAACAAATCGGCTGCAGCCAACGCAGAAAGACAACATACTTTTCAGCAAGATAAACCCCATGAAACCCTTTTATTTACGTATGAAAACTTTCCCAATTATTATCGCATTCACTTTATTGCTTGCTCTTCCCACCTTCCCGCAAGGCAAAAATACAATCACCACAGACCATGAAAAAATGCAATGGTTTCATGACGCCAAACTGGGAATTTTTATCCACTGGGGCATATATGCTGTTTATGGAATTTCCGAATCATGGGCATTTTTCAATGGTTATATTTCACATGATGACTATATGCAACAACTCGAAGGGTTTACGGCCGATAATTACCATCCGGAAAAATGGGCAAAACTGATCCGCCTCAGTGGAGCCCGTTACGCCGTAATCACTTCGAAGCACCACGATGGCGTTGCACTTTGGAACACACAACAGGAACATTATAGCACAAAAAAACACACACCTGCGGCAAAAGATGTCCTCACACCATTTATTAAAGCGCTTCGGAAAAACAAGCTTAAAGTAGGATTATACTATTCGCTTCTTGATTGGTCGCATCCTGATTATCCGGCATTTACACGTAAAATTTCACGTTATTATGACGACTCCGTGCGTTGGCATCGTTTTATGACTTTCAACAGAAATCAAATCAGAGAGATTACAGAACAATTTTCGCCCGATATATACTGGTTTGATGGCGACTGGGAACACAGTGCAAACGAGTGGAAAGCAAAGGACATCAGACAATCGATTTTAGCTTATAACCCCAATGCGATTATTAATTCCCGGCTCAGCGGCTACGGCGATTATGCAACACCGGAGCAGGGCCTTCCAGTAACGCGTCCTGCTGCCCCCTTCTGGGAGCTTTGCATGACTATGAATGATTCATGGGGGTTTCAAAAAAACGATTTCAATTACAAAACACCCAATCAGATTATCCGTATTTTTGTGGATTGTATTGGGATGGGCGGAAATCTTTTACTGGATATCGGGCCAAAGGCCGATGGTACAATTCCTGACGAGCAACAAAAAATACTGAAAGAATTAGGGCGGTGGACAAAAAAACACCAGGAAGCTATTTTTGGAACTGAAGCCGGAATTCCCTTAGAGCACTATTATGGGCGGTCCACCTTGTCGAAAGACAGTACAATGC
>RZYY01000358.1 GCA_009930115.1 Sphingobacteriia bacterium
TTGATAAAATTCAAAAAGAGTTATTGAATCTTGGGCATTCAGCCATTCAGCCAATGTATCATCCCATTTCTGTTCCCTATATAATTGAAAATCGGCATTTACTTGTTATTTGGGTTCCCGGTGGTGAAACAAGGCCCTATCAATGCAAAGTCACACTTTCAAAGAATAAAGATCAATGGGATTACTACATCCGTAAACAATCAAGCTCAGTCCTTGCGATTAAACAGGACAGGCAGGAATTACTTGGGCTTGCTGCCACAGTTCCCTTTGATGATCGTTACAATCAAAGAGCATCCATTAATGCTTTATCATTACGTTTGATTGAAGAGTTTTTAATTGAAGTAGGCAGTCAGCTTGCCGAGCAGGTAAGCCGATTACCAATAGAAACCATTGGCAGACAAATGAATATCATTGGCGGACTCAGTGAGGCACCATTTCCTAAAAATATCGGCCTGATGATGTTTAACGACCATCCTGAAAACTTTTTCCCCGTAACACAAATTGATGTGGTTTATTTTCCCGATGGTCCAGGTGGAGATATTTTTGAAGAAAAAGAGTTCAAAGGTCCTTTGTATCGCATTATTCGGGATGCTCTCAGCCATATTCAGCGCAACTATTTAAAGCAGACGGTCATCAAATATCCAGACCGGGCAGAGGCAGAACGCATTTGGAACTATCCCTATGCTGCTATCGAAGAAGCTTTGGTTAATGCAATTTATCATCGCTCTTATGAGATTCGTGAACCGGTTGAAGTGCGCATTACACCGGAAGAGCTTGTAATCCTCAGCTTCCCAGGTCCGGATCGCTCCATCAAAATGGAAGATCTTGCTTCTGGCAATGCTGTTAACCGCCGTTACCGTAACCGCAGAATCGGTGAATTTTTGAAAGAACTGGAATTGACTGAGGGACGGTCGACGGGTATCAGAAAAATTAACCGGGCCATCGCTCAAAATGGTTCACCAAGTCCTGTTTTTGAAACCGATGAAGACAGAAGTTTCTTTTTGGCACGGTTCCCGGTTCACCTAAAAACAATCGGCCATGAAAAACAAGTAACACCCCAAGTAACACCCCAAGTAACACCCCAAGTAAAAAAGCTGTTGCATGTGCTTACAAACGAAATGGATCGCCAGCAGATTCTGCAGGCTCTGGGTTTAAAAGCACGGAAAAATCTGCGTGAAATCTACTTGAAGCCGGCATTGGATTCCGGATTGGTTGAAATGACCCAACCTGATTCACCTAAAAGCCCTACTCAGAAATACAGGCTTACAGGAAAAGGTCAGGAATTAGTTCAAAGTTCAAAGTTGGGAAGTTCAAAGTTATGAGTAAGATTGAAATTTTTGAAGACATTGAAGCCTGGCATAAGGCCAGAGAATTGACGAAAACCGCTATCGAAGTCAGATCGACGGGGAATAAAATATGAATAAGAATGGAATATTACCTGGTTTCGAAGAACAACCAGCAACCAGCAACCAGCAACCAGTAACCTGCTTAGGTCTGGAATTTGAAAACGACGACGCCAGACGTGCCCACTTTACGGAGGAGCTG
>RZYY01000359.1 GCA_009930115.1 Sphingobacteriia bacterium
CTTCTGATGCAGCCATTTCGCGCAATGCAGCTTTGGCAAGACTGCGTACATGCAAGCGATACGCCTTAAAAAGCATATATTGTCCACCCGCAACTGAGAGCAGAAAAATAACAAGAACAGATAAAACGAATACTTTTTTCACGATGTAATGTGAAAACAAAAGTAAAAAAAACACGGATTATTATAAAAAAAAGAGACTGGAAAACCAGTCTCTTTTTTAACAATGCATTTTATCCCATCAGCATGTGCTCCAACACATAAAAACCAATGCCGGCAAGATATCCAATTAAAGCAAGCCAGGAAATGTGCTTAAGATACCATATAAAGTCAATTTTTTCGAGACCCATAGCTGCAACACCAGCTGCTGAGCCAATGATGAGCATACTTCCGCCGGTTCCGGCGGTATAAGCCAGATATTCCCAGAACAAGCCATCCTGAACAAAATTGGCCAGATAACCCGTAGCACCAGGTTCAGCTATCGGGTACATACCCATGGCACCAGCCACGAGTGGCACATTATCGACCACCGCTGAAAGAACGCCAATGGCACCACCAATCAGATAAACATCACCCAGACTGTCATCGAGGGCCTGCGCAAGCACGCTAAGCTGACCAGCCGACTGCAAAGCGGCCACGGCCGAAAGAATTCCAAGGAAAAACAATACCGTTGGTACATCGACTTTTGTCAGAATAGATGTAACACTGAGCTTTTGTTCCTTTGGTTTTTTGAAATGAAGAATTTCCGTAATCATCCAGATAATGGCCAGAGAAAGCAGCATGCCCATATACGGAGGAAGATGTGTGATGGTTTTAAATACCGGGACAAACAACAGTCCACCAACTCCAAGACCAAGCATCAAATTACGCTCAAATGACGTGGTTTTGGATTTTTTTTCTGCATCAATTTTTGGTCTGGAAACATTTCCTTTCATGGTCATGCTTAACAGCAGCAATGGAACAACCATACAAACCAGACTTGGAATAAATACACCAACAATAATATTAACCGTTGTTACCTGACCTCCAATCCAAAGCATAATGGTAGTAACATCACCGATGGGCGACCAGGCACCACCGGCATTGGCTGCCAGAACAACCATACTGGCATAGAACCATCGTGTATGCTTGTCATCAATAAGTTTTCGCAACAAAGCAACCATAACAATGGTTGTCGTCAGATTGTCAAGCATGGCTGAAAGGAAGAAAGAAATAAAACTGATAATCCAGAGCAGCTTTACCTTATGCGTAGTTTTAATCCTGTCAGTAATAACCTTGAATCCCTCGTGCTGATCGGTAATTTCAACAATAGTCATGGCGCCCAGCAAAAAGAAAAGAATTTCGCTTATTTCGCCCAGATGCTCGATAATCTGATTATGAACAATAAAATGCTGCATTCCTTCAATTGTATTTGCTTCGGGATTGGCAGCAAAATACTCATTCCAGGCGGTACTTACTCCACTTGTAAAGATATCAAAGGCACCTGAAATGTAAACGACCCAGGTTAATGAGCCAATCAACAAAGCTGAGGCAGCCTTGTCTATTT
>RZYY01000360.1 GCA_009930115.1 Sphingobacteriia bacterium
TCCGAAAGCTCATTCTCACGTCTTTGCATTTCAAATTCCATCGATTGCCTGGTTTTGGCAATTACCGAACGTCTGATGCGTAATAATGTAAATGTCAGCGCAATAACTACGATCAGATAAAACCACCATGTTTGCCACCAGGGCGGTGACACCATGATGTGTGCAATGCTGAAAGGCGTGCTCCAAACCTGATTTTTCAGTTCGTATTGAAGCATAATGCGATACGAGCCCGGGTTCAGATTTTGTATACGAATCGATTGCGTTTCGGGTTCGAGATACTGAGTACTGAGACCTTCGATTAAATAGCGGTAGCGCGGGTGCGAGCGCAGGCCGGGCGTATTGATGAAAAAGTTGAGTTGCAGGGATGTAAAATTCCAGGGTAGTTTTATCGTTGTTTTCTTATCCGATTTCGAAATTCTTTTTGGAGCAAGCTGGCTGCCGTCGAGCAAAATGTCGAGCAATTCAAATTGAGGTTCGGCAATTTCGGGAAAAGGTATGGCGGACTGAATGACCGACATGCCCGAAACTCCACCCATATAAATATTGCCACGCAAGCCGAGAAGTTTCGATTTTGGCAAATATTCGTTGGCTGTAATACCATCGGCTTTTTCATATTTGTAAATTTGGTCGGTTTGTATGTTGTAGCGGTACAGAGATATACCCGAGCCTATCCATAGTGTGTTTTTCGCATCCAACTGAATGGTGGAAGTCGATTTAATTCTGTCGGGCATAATTTGTGTCGCTTTTTTTGTGCGCAAATCATACTTTATCAGGCCTGACGAAAGTCCTATCCATAATACGCTGTCGGCTGAATATTCCACAGCATTAATTACTGTGATATAGTTGTTTGGGATTCTGAAAGCCGATTTTTCCCTGCCGGTTTTTGAATCGATAAGCGAAAAAACTGTGTTTCCGTAAACAAGAAGTTCGTTTTTCAGAAAACTATTCGAATGAATTCTCAGTGCGCCATCTTCTTTAATGCTCGATTTAATTTTAAGTGCTTCCCGTTTTTCGGTATCGTACAAATAAAGATGATCGTCTGATATAAAAATCTTTCCGTTTTCGTTGACAAATACATTGAATCCTAACAAATCATTGGTTTTAATGTATTCGCCGTTTTTGTTTTTAAGTTGAAAGTCTTTGAGTTGGCCTGTTTTTTTATCGAAAAGTTTGAGACCTGCTTTGTACAGGCTGAGTAATAAATACTGATCGGAATAGGCTGTGATAGAGGATACTTTTGTGCCGAATGAATTTCGGAAATGGGTAAATTTTTCTTTGTCGGGTTCAAAAAGATTGATTCCCTGCCCGTCGGTGCCTATCCATGTTTTGTTTTCCTCATCCTGATAAAAGCTCAATACGGTAGCATCGCTCAGTCCCCATTCAGAGTTTAGTGGCGAGTTCGAATAACTGCTTGCAAATGTGTTTTTTATATTCAGTAATTCGCAGGAATAAATAAAAATCACGTATGATACTTTCAATGAAACGTTCCTGTCATGCAAGCGGTATGTAATTATTATTGGCATTTCTTTAAAAGAAAAAAACA
>RZYY01000361.1 GCA_009930115.1 Sphingobacteriia bacterium
ATTAAAAGTAATTTTGTAACATTGAAAAGTGAGATTATGAAGAGTACATTTAAAGTCCTTTTCTACCTGAAAAAAGGGTCGGAAAAGCGTAATGGAGAGGTGTCGATTATGACAAGAGTTACCGTTGATGGAAAAGTTTGCCAGTTCAGTACGAAACAAAGCATCCTTCCTGAAAACTGGAATGTGAAAGCCGGGAAAGCCACAGGAAAGTCTGCCGGTCAAATCAACAAGTTGTTAGACGACATAAAAGCTTCCCTCAACCAAATCTACCATGAGCAACAGAGGCAGGACAACTACGTTACTGCCGAAAAGGTTAAAAATGAGTTTCTGGGTCATTCAGAAAATCATGCGACATTACTGGATCTGTTCGTGAAGCACAACAACGATGTGAAACAACTCATCGGTATATCCAAATCCGCATCTACTTATCAAAAGTATGAAGTAACCCGGAAGCACCTTGAAAATTTTATAAGATACAAGTACAACTTGTCGGACATTGCACTGCAAGAGATAAACCTAATGTTTATCACCGATTTTGAAGTGTATCTTAAAACGATCTGCAAATGCAATTCTAACACCACAGCCAAATTTATGCAGTTTTTTAAGCGCATTGTTCTGATTGCTCGAAATAACGGCATCATTATTGGCGATCCTTTTGCGAATTACAAAATCCGGCTGCAAAAAGTGGATAGAGGCTATCTTACGGAAGATGAAATCAAAAAAATACTAGAACTCAACCTTGTATCCGAAAGGTTGGAACATGTTCGTGATTTATTTATCTTTTCTTGTTTTTGTGGTTTGGCCTATATTGATGTGGCAGGTCTTAGAAAGGAGCATATCCGCAAATCGTTTGACGGCAACCTTTGGATTATGACCAAACGGGTGAAGACAGGCACAGATGTCAATGTCCCGTTATTGGATATTCCCAAAATGATCCTGAACAAGTACAAAAACAAGCTCCCAAATGGGGAAATCCTCCCAATAATCAGCAACCAGAAGCTAAATTCGTACCTGAAGGAGATTGCCGATCTGTCCGGAATCAGAAAGAACCTTACTTTCCATCTGGCACGGCATACGTTTGCCACCACTACCACATTAAGTAAAGGTGTTCCCATCGAAACCGTTTCAAAGATGCTGGGTCATACCAATATTGAAACAACACAAATCTATGCCCGTATTACAAACAATAAGATTAGTGACGACATGAAAGGGCTCTCAGAGCAATTTTCCGGCATTGAAAAAATATATAAAAAGATAGCCCAATAGTTACCGGTTTTTCAAAAGTAATGAATCGGTAACGAAACGGGTAACGATTTTCAATATAAAACATTAAAAAACAAAAGAATATGGAACTTCTTTCAATCGAAAATAAAATCATTAAAGTTCAAGGGAAACAGGTGATCCTTGATAGTGATGTTGCAGACTTGTACGGGGTGGAAACAAAGCGTATCAATGAAGCAGTCAAAAACAATCCAGATAAATTCCCGGAAGGTTATATCCTGTATTTGTCTATGGATGAAGCAAATTCTTTAAGGTCGAAA
>RZYY01000362.1 GCA_009930115.1 Sphingobacteriia bacterium
TTCCAGACAAAAGAACGGTCCATTCCCAACGGGTTAAAAATATTTTCTTTCACAAACCGGTAGTAAGGAATGCCTGAGACTTTTTCGACGATCATGGCAAGCATGGCATACCCCGTGTTACTGTAATGAAAGCGGCGACCAGGCGTAAATCCCAATCCTTTTCCATGCACTTTGAGGAGATTCAGCACATCGCTGTAATGCAGGGGTTGGTCTTTTTGCCAGTAGTTGTCCACATAAAACATGTAGTTTGGCAGTCCGGAGGTGTGCTGAAGCAAGTGTCTGATGGTAATATCAGGAAATGGAAATTCCGGAATATATTGCTGTACCGGCTGGTAGATGTTAATTTGCCCGCGTTCGTATAGTATGAGCACCGACATAGCCGTAAATGCTTTGCTCACTGAAGCAAGCTGAAAAAGTGTATGATGATTAAGGCGCTCACGGGTATAATAGTTGGCGTAGCCATGTGAATACCTTGCAACCGGATAACCTTTGTAGGCTACCAGCACATTCCCGTTGAATCTGATGCCCGAGAGATAACGGGCAACTGTTGAATCAATTCGTGTGCGACATTCATCAGAGAGCGGGGCAGGGACCACCGCACCATCAAATCCGGTCAGTTTGAATTCATTGGATGTGATGGTTGTAGTATTGCAACTGAAAAAAACAAGCAGGAAAAGAAGAATTATCCTGAAAAAATGCATCTTTACAAGTCATTCGGTTCGGGCAACAAAATTACTAATTTTCAATTTCTGCCCTCATCTTTCAGTTCTCTCTCAAAAACTTTGTATTTCGTTATTTTTCCAAATCAGTTTTTGTGTTAGTTTCGCGTTTCAATTAGGTTTTAACAAGCATCATGGTTCATTTATTTGCAGTAAAAATACCTGAAACTACCGGTTTTTCCGATTTGGAAAAGCAATTGTCAGTCATCCGGGATTTCGATTATTCAGCATTAAAATCGAAATACAAAAATGCCGGAGCACTGCAGCATCATGTGTTTGGCAGTCTTTTGGTCAAAATGCAGTTGCGCAGGATGATTTTTACCGACCAGCAAGAGGTATCCATTTATTATAACGAGCATGCCAAACCAATGCTGTCGGGGCAGTTGAATGTTCATTTCAATATTTCACATTCTGGCCGGTGGGTGGTGGCTGCTTTTGCCGAAAAACCCGTTGGTATTGATATTGAACGGGTGAAAACAGCCAACATGCTGGTAGCACACCGTTTTTTTTCGGAGGAGGAGATTGCTTTTCTTACCCAAAAACAGATGACTGAGCGCGATGAGTGGTTTTTCAGGTTTTGGACACTTAAGGAGAGCTACCTGAAAGCGATTGGCACCGGATTGTCAAAACCCTTAAGTTCATTTGTAATAAGGTTTGAAGGAGAAAAAATCCATTTGCTTGATGAGGGGCTTCCGGTTCAGGCCAACCTTTTACATCTCGATTTTGATGATGCCTATAAAATTTCGGTTTGCGCTTTTGATGAATTGATTGACCATCAGCCTATAATCATAGAGGCAGGAG
>RZYY01000363.1 GCA_009930115.1 Sphingobacteriia bacterium
CAATAATCCGTCTCCCACGTAATTTAGACCGTTCATCTCGGCATAAAGGTCGTGGTCCAGGGCACGCATTTCGTGTTCCAAAAGCGTGTAGTCCATGGCTTTCCCTTTGTTGAAAAGCTCGATAATTCCTTTGTAGATTAAAGCCAGTTCGCGGCTTGTAAGCATTTCTGCTGTAACGCGTGGATAAACCTGACTGCTTTCGGCTACTCCGGTAAGGAGAGCGCATACGAAACTTAGTTCGTTTTTGAATCCAATATTTTCTGTTTTCATAATAATTCTGTTTTGTTTCAGTAGTAACAAATTGCCTGGTCGCGCCTCCCTGCCTTTCGTTTTTTCCTGTTTTTGTTTTATTTACATTTACCTTCCGATATTCAACCTGCAGAGTATCCATCGGAAGATGGTTTTTTTCGCAATTACTTATCCGTGTTTTTTTCCTGAAATTCAGGTATTTTACTTAAATCAATTTCCAGCTTTGGAATGTAGCAACCCTTTACATGGTGCTCGGGGTAGTAGTTCTCTACCGAGACACCCAGTTTCGCCTTCTTGGCTTTAGGAGCTGCCTCTTCTGCTGCTTTATCGCCACAGTTGGTCTGCTTATACTGGGCACTTTTCTTACCCACAATGCAGTCGTAACCCACCAAAGTGATTCGTGTGCCGCCCCTTACCTGCTCGGTGCGAATGATGTTTTCGCTTGTAAACTCTGCCATGATGCGGGTCCACTGTCTGCGGTCTGTTTCAAAACGGACAGCCAGTTCATCCTGATTTACAATCAACTCACCCCTGAAGCAGGTGTAGATCCGTCCATCCAGCACTACATCGCCTTTGGCAAAGTAGACTTTTTGGTAGAAGTAACTGAGGATCCTGGCTCTGAGGGCTGTCTTTTTACAGCTGCTCTGCTCGTTATCCACGATTACCCGGGGTATGTTGTAAAACCCGCTTTTCAGTAAATTCTCCATGGCAAAAAACTTATTCATTGTATCGATTTGTTAGTTAATTAATTATGTTTTGTTTAAATGTCCAACTCAAATGTCGCCTACTACCCTGAATTGATGCGGGTTTTGGCTTCAAAATGTCCAACTCTATGTCCAACTCTTCTTAAATATATTATGCATATTCAAATACTCTTTTAAAAAAAACCGGAATTCAAAGACTTTCCATTACTGAGAATGCTTCAGACAATCGCTATTGTCTTTACGGATTTGTTTTGCCATCCGGCCAGGCTTTGGTTAAATCGCATCCAAAAGCGGAGGAGATTTGTTTCGCTTTTCGTTGTGTGATTCAACAAATTTTGGCTTGTAAATAATCACAGCTGCAAAGTTAAAATTGCATTTCGGCATAAGCAAAAGCTGAAATGACAACGGATTTTTGACCCTTTAGTGACTGTTTAATCTCCAAGTTATCAGTCTTTAAGAGGCCTAAAAAAGTCGTTTTTCAGGCAAAAATCCGTTGTTGAATTAACTGATAATATCGCTAAAACATGTTTCTTAACATACTATTCGTCGAGTTTTAGCTTAAA
>RZYY01000364.1 GCA_009930115.1 Sphingobacteriia bacterium
AGCCGGTGGTGCTGTCAATCTGGAGTTTGAGATTCATTCCGCTGGTGCGGTGACACTCACCTTCCAGGATCTGCCGATAGATGACCACGGCAGCGGCGGTGGGGGTTCATTATAGTAACCACATGTCTATGCAATGTAAATAGACAGTTTATTGAAAATCAAGCTGACTCAAAATAAGCGTTAACTTCCTTAGAAATGCATATCTGAATTCGATTTAAAATAGCTGTCCGAATAGAAAGAGGGTGTATTCACATTGTGATACACCTTCTTTTATCAATTTTCATTTCCCAACCCAGCTGAAGTCTCAGAGCACACTTGGGGTAGCCGTTTTGCCGTGGTATCAATCACTTTTCCAGGTAAAAACTGTCAACAATCAGATAAAAGTTATTGTTATTTAATAATATCGAGGCAGAATTTAAACAAAAGTAAAACACCTGATGTTATAGGGTATAGTTTTTTTAATCATGCATAGAGCTTTTTCCATTAGTAGATTTCTCAAGCCAAAGGTATTGTTCCGTTTGGTCTTGTTCATTTTCTGTTCAGCTGCTTTACATGCATCTGCTTCAGAATTGTCACACCTGGATGGAAATGTTCTCGTGACAACTGATTCAGCCTATGTGGAACAATCGCATCCCACCACCATTGATCCACTTGATGCAGGTGTGGCAAAACCGGCCATCAATTTGCGGGTCTATCCCCAATTCAGTTTCAGAAACTCCAGGTTGGACCGCTTCTACCGTACCCAACTCAACCTGAACCCCACATTGCACATGCAGTTGTGGAAGGGTGCCGAGGCCACTGCCCAGGTGATCATACCCCTCTACAACGACTATTCCATTGAGGAGGGAAAGATCAGACCGGGATTCCTCACTCTGAGCCAGAAAGTGGATTTGCCCGCCGGTATCAGGATGATGACGACGCTTGGCCATTTCAGTACACAGCGCACTGGAGGTGATGTGAAGTTGTTCAGACTGCTGGCTCCCAATCTCGGAATGTACGCACAGGCCGGCCTCACCTATTGGACTTTTCCACTGTTTGACAGATGGATCAATTTTCAATCACACCGCGTCAGCTGGAGATTTGGTGGTAACTATTTTCTGGAATCTGCCGGATTGCTCTTCAATGCAAATATCGCTCAATACCTCGACAATGACATCGCACTCAGAGGAGAGGTTGTTCGTTTTTTTAAAAAAGCTTATGTAGGTTTTTACCTTCAAACACTACAGTACGAAGGGTATTCTCTCAATGGCGGTTTTTTCTTTACAATTGCGCTCCCTGACAGAAGAAAATCAATCACCCGAAATATTGACATCGCTCCCGCTGATGATTTCTCGCTCGAGTATGTTGCAAGACCCTATTCTGCAAGAGGGGTTTTTTACCGCACCTCCCCTGCAGAGAATAGCAGCCACAATTTCTTCAACAATTTCTTGTTTACGCATTAAAATTACAAATTATCAGTTAGTTGCAATCGGTTTAACAAATTATCATTAAAAATTATAGTTATGTACAGATTTAA
>RZYY01000365.1 GCA_009930115.1 Sphingobacteriia bacterium
TGATAAAGGTTACCAAAGGTTTGTAATTGGATGTAGATAGTCATAGCATGACTGGGAGTCCCTTCTATGTCTGAAAAACAATTTTTGTTTTTTCTATTTTACAGAAAATGCTATTTTTGTAAAACACAATTTACAATATTGAATCTTTTCTTTAAAAAATAAGACAAATGGAACGATTATATGAGATTTTTGACTTGAAGCTGAGGCACATTCCTGAAGAATTTTCCCGATCATTACTTAGTAACATCAACTGGAACCACCGCCTGATTTCCCTGCTCGGGGCAAGGGGTACGGGCAAAACAACGCTGGTACTTCAGCATATTAAAAGGAATTTTCAAACACCAGGAAAAGAGGTACTCTACGCTGATGTCAATCATATATTTTTCAATACAAGCACACTGATAGACCTTGCCGATCAATTTTACAAAAAGGGAGGCAAATACCTGTTTCTGGACGAAATACACAAGTATCCAAACTGGTCGGTTGAGTTGAAACAGATTTACGATACCTATACTGACCTTCATGTGGTGATTACCGGATCTTCCATCCTTGAAATTGAAAAAGGTGAAGCCGATATGAGCCGAAGGGCCGTAAAACGATTTCTTCCGGGGATGTCATTCCGTGAATTTCTCGAACTTGATCAGGGAATTCATTTCAATCCCATCACGTTTGAGGATATTTTGAACCATCATCAGGAAATTGCTAATGAAATTGCAGCACGGATCAGACCACTGAAATATTTTAATGATTATCTGCAGTACGGGTACTATCCTTATTTTATCGAAGGCAAAGAGGTATATTTCGAAAAGCTTTTAAGCACGATCAACCTTATCCTTGAAACAGATATACCTGTTGCCGAAAAAATTGATTTTTACACAATTATCAAAATCAAAAAACTATTGAGTATCATTGCTACCTCTGTTCCATTCAAGCCAAATACCGAAAAATTATCGGCTATTACAAAGGTTTCGAGGCCAACGCTCATAAAACTCTTCAACCTGTTACAAAGGGCACAGCTTATACTCATGTTGCAATCCTCCACTAAAGGCATTCAAAAGATGGCCAAGCCCGAAAAACTTTACCTGAACAACCCCAACCTGATGTATGCCTTGGCACCGGCCAATGCAGACAAAGGTACGCTGCGCGAAACATTTTTTTTAAACCAACTGCAGGATAATCATAAGGTTGAACTCCCCCGAGCCGGAGATTTCATTGTTGATGATACATACACATTTGAAGTTGGCGGTAAAAATAAAACCCCCAGGCAACTTTCTGGCATCCAAAATGCTTTTGTTGTCGCCGACGACATCGAAACCGGCTTCGAACACAAAATTCCTTTATGGCTTATTGGGCTTTTATATTAAGCTGATAGCCATAGTATGGCTCCAAGCCATCCTATGACTAAGAAAACATCATCTTGTTGATTCAGCGATAGGATCGCCGGGAGTGATGCTATCGCAAGTAAAGTCATAGTATGGCTCCAAGCCATCCTATGACTAAGAAAACAGCACCTTG
>RZYY01000144.1 GCA_009930115.1 Sphingobacteriia bacterium
GTCGAAATCAATCAGGTTGTTGATATTTGGTTCCCATTGTTCAACATCTGTCTGATAGAAATCTCTGTAGGCAACCTCGCTGTTGTAGTATTCATCGGCAAGGCCGGCAAATCCATGCCCGAACTCATGAATAAAAATCTTTGCTGCCGAGCTGTTGCTGTTAACCGAAAGTGAATAATAGTTGTAAATTGCTCCTCCGCCATATTTTGTATTATTCACAAGGATATAGATCTGATCATAAGGAGCGTTGGCTGCCATATCGCGCACACTTTTATTGTCGGGAGTCATGCAATAACGCTCGCTGTCGAAAGTGTAGAAGCCTGCACCCAGCAATGTATTTCGCCAGATACTGTCGGCAGGGATATCACATCCTGATTCGGGTGAAGGTGCCAGCACACCACGGATATTGAATTTATGACTGTTTGAGGTGTAGGGTTCAAAACTAAACAAATGCCTGGAAAATTCCTGACAGTCTTTTATGAATATTCCCATTTCTGATTCCGTGTATCCTTCGGGTAAAATCAGGATGTCAACCATTTTTGAAGGCATGCCGCTAATGTGTACATCAAAAGCCGGGAACAACAGTCTTCGTTCTTTCCGGATAAAATAACTGTTTACATCAACAGTGTATTCAAATTTCTTTTCAAAGACACCTTTTCGGTTTCTGCTGAAAAAATCCACCCTGACATCGTTTTTTGGAAAAGGGAAAACCACTGTTTCGGTAAACGATTTTGAAGTTTGTTTTGCTTCATCGGTGGTCTGCCACTCGCTGAAAAGTGAACCGTATCCTCTTGAATAAATCACTGAACTGGTTTTACTATCCACTACCTCAAAAAAGTATTCTCCATATCTGAGGGTATCAATCAGGTTTGTTTGTGAACCGCCCCAGTATGGTTCTTCAATCATTTCGTCAAAATAGTAGAATTCCGATGCTGCATTGCCTGCGTGGTAATAATCGATTCTGAGTGTACGGTCATGAAAATAGTGATCAAACTGAGCAGAGGCAGCTACACAGAAACCGGTAAAAACGACAAGAAGTAACAGTTTTTTAAGATTCATGTTATGATGATTTGAGTTAATTAAATTCAGCAGGTTTATTAGTTGGATTAACGACCAGGTGGTTTTTGAGCAGGATTTTTTTATTTCATTGAATTTTTTTGGGATTCATTTTTTTTCAGACTAAAACATGTTTGAGATAAAAATTCAGTAACCGGATATTTCTGTTGGTTCAGAGGCACAATCAAGGGAAATACAGATTTGTTAACAAAACTGAAGCGACAGGTAAATATCTGCAAGGTAAAAAGCTTTTTCCGGCTGAAAATTATTTTCCGGTTGTAGATAATTTTGTTGCAATTTATTGAAATAGATGTTGTTCGATAAAAAACCAGCAAAAGAGCAGAGCAAAGATGCTGTCTGGCAATCCGCTTTTATTTGTTTTGTGGAGATGCCGGGAGTCGAACCCGGGTCCAAACAAGCAGCACTAATGCTTTCTACATGTTTAGTCCTTCATTGATTTTCGTGCAACAACCGGCGAAGAACAACCTATTGCTGCCTTAGCTTCTTTGATTCACTCATTCTCCGAAGCTTAAAATGAGCTATCCCTGAATTGCTTCACCCCGAACTCAGGCAGGAACAGGGCAGGTCCGCCTGCGGGATGTCCCGTCCCGCCACCTTGTGGCAGGATTAAGCATCAATCTACTATACTTCGATTATGCTGCGAGAGCTTGATATGAATAGTTGCCAGTTATGGCCTGAGAAAAGTTGTTGACGGGCTGCATTCTCATTGCCCGACATGCTTACTATTAACGCTCCCTTGCTGTCAAATCCAGTCATCCCCAAAATGTTAAAGAACGTTCTTACAATTGCAAATAACGCTGCAAAGGTACAATATGTTTGCGCAATTAGTGTAATTTTGCAACCAATTTTCAAAAATCAAGTTTAATGAATATAACAAAAGAAGTTACAGGCGAACTGACAGCAACACTGAAGCTTGAGATCGCAGAAGCAGATTATGCAACCATCTATCAGTCTGAATTGAAAAAATTTGCCCGGCAGGCCAACATACCTGGTTTTCGACCCGGAAAAGTTCCCGTAGGAATGATTGAAAAAAGATATGGAACATCAGTTCTGATGGAACAGATCAATAAGCTGATCAATGAAGAATTGAACACTTACGTCAAAAATGAAAATTTAACATTGCTTGGTGAACCTATTCCTAATACAGATAAGGAAAATGTAAATATCGAAAACCAGAAAGATTTTGTGTTTTATTTCGATATTGCACAATCTCCGAAATTTGAAATCGAACTGTCCGATAAAATTGAGTTGAACTACTACCGGATTCAACCTGAGGAAGATCAGATCAACAGAGTCATCGAAAATGAAAGAGAGCGGCTTTCAAAACCACAGGAAGCCGAACTGGTTGAAAAAGGAGATATGGTGGAATTTGATCTGCGCCAGCTCAACAGCGAAGGTAAGCTGATTGATGAAGGTACATTTATTGCTTCAAGACTTCTCCTCAACGACAAGGTTAGCGAAGATGTTCTTACCCTGCTGATCGGGAAAAAAACCAATGATGTACTGACGGTTAATGTTGCAGAGCTTTTTGGCAGTGCCGAAAAAGCCGCGAAAGAAATGGGTGTTGAACAGAAAAAGCTGGAAGAAAACCAGTTCATGTATCAGATGAAAATAACCTTTGTTGAACGATATGTGAAAGCAGATGTTAATCAGGAGTTATTCGATGCGATGTTTCCGGGTAAAGGACTGACTACTGAAGAAGAACTGAGAAAAGAAGTAACCGGTCAGATTCAAAAATATACAGAGACAGAATCGTTAGCACTTCTCTATGATGATGCGATGGAGAAATTGACTGAATCTGCCAATATTCAGCTTCCTGACGACTTCCTGAAACGCTGGCTTCATTTCATTAACGAAGGGAAATTTACCCCCGAAGATATTGAAAGAGATTACGAGCACGTTAGCAATCAACTGGTGAATGAGATGATTGAGCGTGAACTCATCAATAAATACCCCGACCTGGTTATTACCGACGACATGATCAAAAAGGGGATCAAAGATCAGGTTTCGGGTTATTTCAACTTAAACATGCAAATCCCGGAGGATGAAGTTGATAAAATCAGTGAAAGATTTGCTGCGAATTGGCTGAAAGATGAAAAGAACCAGGAAGAAATTAAAAAGAATCATCGGGATCTGTTCAGGATGAAGCTGGCTGACCTGCTCCGGTCAAAAGTGATAATAAACGAGAAAAACGTTACAACTGATGAGTTCTACAAGATTTTTGCCGAAAAATACAAGCCGAAATCAGAACCGGCATCCACGCAGGATGAAGCAGACCATCAGCATGAACACGATCATGAACAACACGACCATGACAAAGAATCTGCTGAAAAGGAATAAAACCGGCAGCGGTCATTTTGAACATTAATGAACTACAATCGTTTACTAAAAAATAAAACTTGTCAAATGTTTCCTGAAAACGAATTTAAAAATTATGCTTTAAAGCATCGGGGAATCAGCAGCCTGACCATGCATCGCTACAATTCACTGACCAGCGCATACATTTCGCCGACGATCATTGAGGAACGTCAGCTCAATGTAGCTCAGATGGATGTTTTCTCACGTCTGATGATGGACAGAATCATTTTTCTGGGGGTTCCTATTTATGATGATGTAGCCAACATTATTCAGGCTCAGTTGCTGTTCCTCGAATCAGTGGATTCGTCAAAAGACATCCAGATTTACATCAATACACCGGGTGGCTCGGTTTATGCCGGTCTTGGAATCTATGATACCATGCAGTACATCGGATCGGACATTGCAACCATCTGTACGGGAATGGCAGCTTCGATGGGAGCTGTATTACTTTGTGCAGGTAAGGAAGGAAAACGCACGGCATTGAAACATTCCAGGGTGCTTATTCATCAACCTATGGGAGGTGCTGAAGGACAGGCTTCAGATATCGAAATCACTGCCAGAGAAATACAAAAACTGAAAAAAGAATTGTACGAAATCATTGCCCGGCACTCCAAAAAAGATTATGACACCATCTGGAAAGATGCTGACAGGGATTTCTGGATGAATGCAGAAGAAGCCAGAGATTATGGAATGATAGATGAAGTGCTTGAATCGAACAAAAAATAATTATTTAATACTATCTGTCTTGTCATGGCAAAAATAAATGACAAATGCTCATTCTGCGGCCGCAGGCGAAACGAGGTGAAACTTCTCATTGCCGGTATTGATGGGTTTATCTGTGATGAATGTACCGAACAGGCACACGCTATCCTGCTTGAAGAAACCGCAATCAGACATAACAAACTGCCTGTGGATTTTAATTTGCTCAAGCCCAACGAAATCAAGCATTATCTCGATCAATATGTGATAGGGCAGGAGGAAGCAAAAAAAATCCTCTCCGTAGCTGTTTATAACCATTTCAAAAGGATTTCCCAAACCAAGTACAAAAAGAATGCTTCAGAAGATGTGGAAATCGAGAAATCGAACATTATCATTGTAGGAGAGACAGGAACAGGGAAGACATTAATGGCCCGCACCATAGCCAAAATGCTGAAAGTGCCTTTCGCAATTGCCGATGCTACCGTGCTCACCGAAGCCGGCTATGTGGGTGAGGATGTGGAAAGTATTCTTTCACGACTTCTACAGGCTGCCGATTACGATGTTCCAGCAGCCGAAAGAGGCATCGTTTTTATAGATGAGATAGACAAAATAGCACGCAAAAGTGATAATCCTTCAATAACCAGGGATGTTTCAGGTGAAGGGGTGCAACAGGCTTTGCTTAAACTGCTCGAAGGGTCCATCGTGAATGTTCCTCCGTATGGCGGAAGAAAACATCCCGAACAGAAAATGATCCAGGTGAATACCGAAAATATTCTCTTTATTGCCGGCGGGGCTTTCGACGGAATCGAAAAAATTATTGCCTCGAGAATGAAAACAAATGTGATTGGCTACGGCAATAAGAAAGAAAAGGAAGCAGTGGATAAATCCAATATGTTGAAATACGTAGCTGCACCCGACCTGAAAAAGTTTGGAATGATCCCGGAAATTGTCGGCCGGCTGCCATTGGTAACTTTCCTCAATCCGCTGGACCAGGCAGCACTGAAACGTATCCTTACCGAACCCAAAAATGCTTTGGTAAAGCAATTTGTCAGACTTTTCGAAATGGACAATGTCAAACTTTCCTTTACGGATACTGCATTAACAGCAATTGTTGACAAAGCTGTTGAATTTAAGCTGGGAGCCAGAGGATTGCGCACCATCATGGAAACCATCCTCAATGATGATATGTTTGAAATTCCCTCGAAAACGAGCCAGAAGGAACTGAAAGTTACTAAAAATTTTGTGACCGAGAAACTCGAGAAAAAGAATTTTGGCAAGTTAAAGGTTGCCTGATAAGCTGTTGGTTCATCCTGATCTACATTTCCTTTGATAGTCTTATCTTCATTGGTTTTAAGCACTTTTTGTAATTCTGATCCTGGCTCATTTCAGTATAATGAAATGTGCATCGTATTCTTTACAATTACACAGGAGTAAGGCATAGTCCCGGCAAGGCCGGCATCTTTTGATATTTCTGGAAGCCATGGTTCATTCAGTCATCAGATAAAGCCCGATTTCAGCAATGGCAGGATTCATCCTTGATCCGGTTATACTAAGGCGGGTCTTCTGCGCCGTGATGTCGCTGAATTTTATAAGCCGCTTATATCCTATTGTAGTGCCTGAGAGTATTTCAATCCACTGATTATTTTGGTTGAGGTATTCAAATCTGAAAAGCTCCACCCTTTGTCCGACGGAGATATTTTCCTGCAAGGCCAGAAGATTAAAAATGATTTCACCGGGCAGTGTCATTTCTATTGTGGTGGTGGTAACTTTCCCTTTGGTGGTAAAATGGGTAAACAGATTATTGTCGGTCAGCGCAGGTTCATTTTTCCCTTCAGGACTGTAAAATTCAGCACCGGCGAGGAGATTATCCGAAAATGTTTTATCTCTCATTTGTTTAAATATCATGAGATTTACTGAATCCTGCCGGTGGATCAGCCCGTTTTTATCAGGGGGAACATTGAGAAGCAATACACTATTCATTCCTGCAGAGGTCAGATATATCTGCATCAGCTCCCGGGGACTTTTCACCAGAGTGTCTTCTGAAGAGTGGTAAAACCAGCCCGGTCTGATCGAGACATCAGTTTCGGCCGGATACCAGACCAGCCCGTTTGCATTTTCAATCTGTGCTCTGCTGCCAAGTAAATGTTCCTTTAAGTCCCTTAAAGGGCGGAATAACATTTCTTCAGTGTTTTCACCGCAGGAAGAGGCCATTTCAAAATAATCGGAAGGAAGCACACTCCATTCGGTTGCTCGTCCTTTTCCTGTTTCGGTGCCAACCCATCTGACGTCAGGTCCTGTCACGGCAATAACGGCTTCAGGCTGCAATTCCCTGATGCGCTGATACCAGTTGAAGTAGTCGTACACCTGTTTTTTCCCGTCAGGGCCTTCACCGCATGCCCCGTCCAGCCATACTTCGTCAACCTGACCGTACCATGTCAGTAATTCGGTAAGCTGTGCCAAAAAGAAATCATTGTAAGATTCGCTGCCGTAGCTCGTGGCATTTCGGTCCCAGGGCGAAAGATAAAAACCGAATCCGATGTTATGTCTTTTGCAGGCTTCAGCAACTTCTTTTACCACATCGCCACTGCCATTTTTCCATGGGCTTGCAGCTACGGAATAACTGGTGGTTTTGGTCGGCCACAAACAAAATCCGTCATGATGTTTTGCAGTAAGTACAATTTGTTTAAACCCGGCATTCCTGATCGTTTCAATCCACTGATCCGCATCCAGGTTTTCAGGATTGAAAACAACAGGGTCTTCCTTCCCGCTTCCCCATTCATTATCAGTGAATGTATTGATGCCAAAGTGAAAAAAAATAGTCAGCTCAAGCTGCTGCCATCTGAGCTGACGTAATGTGGGTACCACATTGGCTGCTTTTCGGATAATGTCTTTTTTACTATCACTATTCTGAATCGTTACGTAATTCGATTTATGATTCGAACATGAGGTTAACACGATTATCAGAAAGTAATGCACCGCGATAAGAGAGTGAGGTTTCATTAGAGAAGTTCAGGTTTTTAATGTTATTTCCGGTACATTTGCTATTGAAAACAGACCCCAAATATAGTCCATTTCTGAAATGGATCATTTTTAATCAGAAGTTTTCAAAATAAAAACTCAGGATTACACCAGTCCTCAAGGGAGTCTGATTTTCAACGTTTACTTCCTTCATTTGATAAAACTAAGGTATCTGATTCATGACGATATTACTTTCTTTTGCAACAGGACAAAAGAAAATAAATCATTTTTGCCTTTCAGTAAACGCTTTTTTTCTG
>RZYY01000366.1 GCA_009930115.1 Sphingobacteriia bacterium
CAACCGTTTTAATTGCAGTTGTGCAGGTATTTCGTCTTCCAATATCAACACTTTCATCTTTTCAATCCAATAATGGCAGTTTTACCTGAAAGGTCTGCCGGTCGTTAGTAATTGTTATATCTTTCTGAAAAACAGACAGATATTGTCCCCTAATATTTTTCAAACCAACCCCTGTGGAGGAAACACGGTATGTTTTGGGCTGAATGTTGTTGCTTACAACCAGGCATCCATCCCGGGAGGTAATATTGATCTCCAACGGTTTGTCTTTACTGACGATATTATGTTTGGTTGCATTTTCCACCAAAAGCTGGAGGCTGCAGGGAATGATATGTTTTTCCAAAGCTTCTTCCTCTACATTAAAGGTGACTTTCAGAGAATTGTCAAAACGTTGTGACAAGAGATCCACATACAACCTGACAAAATCCATCTCGTCTTTCAACATGATGGTTTCTTCCTCACCCACTTTTAAAAAATGACGGTACAGGGAGGCCAGTTTACGTACATAATCGCTGGCTTTATCTGCGTCTGTATGGATCAGGTAATCCAGGGAATTCAAACTGTTAAAAAGAAAATGCGGGTTTAACTGCCTTTTCAGCTGCTGGTACTGGAACCGGGCTTTGTTTTTTTTCCCGATCTCCAGGTCCAGAGCCTTTTTTTGCACCCTGCCATAATAGGCATAAATGTCCATTCCGGCTATGATGATCATATTAAAAAACAAGGCTGCCAGGGCGGTATACCAGAATGAATAGTTGAAAAAAGAATCATCTTCTGTTCCCTGTAACTGTGGGGACATGACTTTCATAAGAATGGCTGAGCAAAACGCGATCACAAGTAAACCCGAAATTTCCAGCATGGTACGCAACATGGGCTTTTCTCCGTAATCAATGTGACGAACTAACATCCATACCAGCAAAAGATCCAGCATGATCATCAGCAATGCTAACGGATAGTTACGTAACAAACCGGTCAGGATTTCGTTGAAATTCAGGTTGAAATGATTCTGAAAAAACGGGATAGCCCCTTCAAAAGCCAGACGAAAGGCAAGTACAAAGAAAGCCAGCAAAAGAATCTCAATTATGGTATTCCTTTTTGTACCTGCAGTCATTCCGATTATTTTTTCTTACGGCGGACGACAAAGAACAGTGCCCACCCCAGGAATTCCGTTACTAAAGTGGTAGTAAATACATAAGTAAGAATGGTCTTCAATTCAGGGAATAATGATTGAATCCACCGGGCACCGTTGGTTCCCAGGAAAAACCCGGCAAATGATGACAATAACAACAATCCTACCATGACATCCACAGGACCGTCATAGTAACGGATCAGTATTACCACCATGGCTATGGTAAGGCAGGTGAGTAAAAAGGTATCTCCAAATGCCGTGTCGTGAAGTAAAAGACAAGTCAGTGCGTGAGCCAGTGCAAAGCCATGAATGATCAGATGTGTTACCCCGGTCTTTGTCATAATGGGTAAAGTTACAAAAAAAAAATGAAGTTTTTTTTAAGTATATTTG
>RZYY01000367.1 GCA_009930115.1 Sphingobacteriia bacterium
AGTAAGCTTCGCTCATATCGGGGAAGCGTGGACCAAGTGTAGTGAAATTTTTACCACGAAGCGGATGCTCGGGAAAAAGGTTAAGATGGTCGGTAATAATCATCAGGTCGCCAATTTCAAAATCGGGATGTACGCCGCCTGAAGCATTTGACACCAACAAGTTTTCGATGCCAATGGCTTTCATAACACGTACAGGGAAAGTTACTGCTTTCATATCGTAGCCTTCGTAATAATGAAAACGCCCCTGCATGGCAAGCACTTCCACATCGCCGAGTTTCCCGAAAATCAGTTTCCCGCTATGTCCTTCGACTGTTGATACAGGAAAGTTGGGGATGGTTTCATACGGAATTTCAGTTTTATCGGTAATTTGTGTTACCAGATTCCCTAAACCGGTACCCAAAATAATACCGGTTTTAGGACTCCCGGAGATTTTAGACTTCAGGAAATCAGCTGTTTCTTGTATTTTCTGCAACATAATTCTTGATTTTTTGAATAAATATATCTTCCTTGTTAATGATTGACACTTTTATGGGTAAATAATAGATAAATGGCTTGAGTGATTCGGGAAAATCAGAATTATTCACTAATCGTGTGGCATCTTTTTCAGTAGTGATAATCACTTTGTCATTTTGCGAAATTTCTTCGAACTTATTCTCAATTTTCTTGAAGTCTTGCTTTCCAAACTGATGATGGTCAGGGAAAATCAGCGTTTCAACTTCGCGACAATAATCCTGAATTTTGGCAACTGCATGTTGTGGTGACACAATGCCCGCAACAAAAAGCACTTTCTTGTTTGTCGATTTGATATTTTCGAGCGTCTCGGTTTTCGATGCAACTTCAAATACCGGTTTTAAAGGCTCATAGCAGGTGCGCGAAAAAAACAGCGACTGATATGGCATTGGATTTAATTCGGTTTCCACTACACGCAAGTCAATTGGCTTAATGTCATCCGGACATTTGGTGACAATAATGATGTCGGCTCTCAGACTACTGTAGCTGCTTTCGCGAAGTCGCCCGGCAGGCAACAGCCTGTCACGTGTATAAAGCTGATTATAATCAGTGAGTAAAATGCTTAGTCCTGGTTTTAGTGCCCTGTGCTGAAATCCATCATCGAGTATCAGTACCTGTATTTCAGGTTTTGTTTTTATCAGGCGCGAGATTCCTTCCACACGTTTTTCGCAAACAGCTACCGTTGCTTGTGGAAATTTTTGCATAATTTGAAAGGGTTCGTCTCCAATTTTCTGACTACTACTTGTCTCGTCAGCCATTATGAAGCCTTTTGTTTTGCGTTTATAACCTCTGCTAAGCATTGCTGTGTTATATTTATCTTCCAGTATTGAAAGTAAAAGTTCTACATGAGGTGTTTTTCCTGAACCTCCCGCTGTTAAATTTCCGACCACTATTACCGGAAGTTTAAAACTTTTGGATGTGGATATTTACAAAGTCTACCAATATCTTTTAGATCGTGACCAAAAAACGATTAAAGATGGATATCAACCTGTACTTCGTAC
>RZYY01000145.1 GCA_009930115.1 Sphingobacteriia bacterium
CAGTAATGTACTCCGTCATAATAAACACCTGTACCGTTATAAACACCTCCAAGCGGATATGAATTATTGAGCAGCACCGGAGGATCATCTTCACATGCGTTCATGAACGGCGGGCAATCCATTTGCGGCAATGGATAAACAATTACCTGAACAGAAGATGTTTTACTGTCGCCATAGCTGGTTGATACAGTTACATAATAAGTTGTTGTAACGACAGGTAAAACCACTGGATTTTTCACAGATGAAGTAAAACCTGCAGGTACTGAAGTCCATGAATAGGATAATGGCCCGCAACCTCCTGTTACAACAACATCCAATTGAACCGGATCTCCGGCGCAAATGGTATCAGGATTGGCTGTAGCTGTGATGATTAGCGGTTTATTAATACTGGTAAGTCCGGATAAGCCATTGGAGTGGAATTTTCCATCATAATCTGGTAATAGCGGGTCATAAAAAACAGAGACTGTTTCTTCGTTACCGGAGGCACTGTGATAAACTTTCCATGTAAATACTTCAGTTTCGTAAAAACCATCCTTTTCGGTGGTGGTTACATCATCACCATATGCAATTACAGCTTGATTATTTATTCCATCCCACATGATTGCTCCACCACAAGCCAGATCACCTCCGTCATTTGTGTAAAATGTTCCGATAAAATCTTCATTTACAAGACTTATGCAATTAAAAATTACACTGGCTGGTATAGCAATAAGGTGAGTATTTGCTGAAGGAATGAATCCCCAATCCGGTGGATGAATGATCAGATGATAATCTTCTACTTCGCCATCATCAGCCAACCCGTAATAGGTAAGTCCACCAACTGTGTTGAATCTGAAGCGTGAATAAGTACTTCCGGGTTTGATGCCGGCGGGAACAGCAAAGTTCAGATTGTTAATGCCTGCAACCAAAGGAATATCCAGGAATATCTGATCTCCGGCATCAGCCCAGGTTCCATTTTGGTTAAAATCAATCCAGGCATTGAGATAACCTGATACGGAAGTTTTTACTTTGATAAAGGCTTGCTTTCCAACGACTAATGGCTTTGTAAAAGTTACTCCGTCTTCATCATCAAGGTTGTTAAGGTCATCCCCGTCTGCAGCTGAGGTTGGCTGTCCATCATTCTCAGCGTCAATAAGGCTGCCCATGTAAATATTTGGATTGATAATATGTCTGGCACCATCGTTGGCCAAAAGTGTTGGGTAAGGTTGATCCGGAGCATCGCCACAGTCAAGTTCGTCTGGTTGAATATACTCGGAAACAAGAGCAAATGCCATTTCGCTGAAGCGGGTTGGTTGCGGAGATACCCAGCTAATATGACTCCATGGAGAAAAATTACTTTTTTTTGCTGCCGGACAAAGCACAGTTGAAATTGATCGATCGCTTTCCTGCCATCTCCATATAGGTGCTGCCAAAGGATTGACCGAAACGGCTGTTATATCGAGCCAATAATGGTTTCCTTCAATCTGGTTAAATGGTTCGGGCAATATATATTCATACAAATAGATATTACTACCGCCAGAATTGGTAATTCCTGTAAATTGTTCGGTTAATGTGTTGAACGGAACATCAACTCCCCAGATTTCAGGATCAACCGGCAGGCAGGTTTGCGGATCATGATCATGAATGCTCAGGTGGAAATGATCAATACCTTCATACCTTAATTCATTTCCAAGCTGGTCTTCCTCGTAATTTCCCCACCATTGAATTTTGGTTACGGCACCACCTCCGCAGATCCAGTCATCAGCCAGAGCAGGATATGTATAAATACCCTGGATTGTATAATCATGACAATGCATTCCAGACAGATATTCGCAGGGCTCCTGTAACCATTTTAAATCCGGATTTTCGATAATTTCCATCAAATAATCCTCCACTTCACCATCAGGTGCAAGACCGGTAAACGTTAACCCTCCCTGCGTGCTGAACCTGAATCGGGCAAATGTGTTTCCGATCATGGCATCAGATGGCACGAAATAATTCAGACAGACAGAAGATCCGAAATGGATGAATTCATCGGTAAAGATTTGTTCGCCTGCATCATTCCAGTCACCATCTGCATTAAAATCAATCCAACCCTGCAGGAAACCTGCTACGCTGGTAATCACATGAATCTGAGCTGAACTTCCGGGCATTGACAGCCCCCAGAAAACGCCATCTTCATCAAAAACGCCATTGTTGTCATCGCCTTTAGCGTTTGGATCGGGTTGCCCATCGGGCTCGGAGTCAACGGTAAGCCCCAGAAAGGTTATGCCGTCAATAACATGTCTTGCACCGTCGTTTGCCAGTAGTGTCGGATAATTTGGGTCAGGGTTGTCGCCAAAATCCAAATTATCCTGTGCACTTCCGCTAATTTCGATCAGATAATCTTCAGTTTCACCAGTTTCATACACTCCTGCTCCATCCCATTCAAGGGCAACCTGTTGATCTGTGAGAGAAAATCTTGCCCATACATAGCCGGTGTTTGGCCCAATCTGGAATGCATTTGGAGGACTAAGCTGAGAAACAGGACCAACGAACCCTGCCGGTATTAACAGATTTTGAACAGCATGCTCAGGTACATAATCATTTGGATTTACCGGAGGCTGGCATGAGCTTGCACCCATCCATACACCATTCTGATCCCAGTCAAACAAAACATTCAGGTATCCTCCCTGTGATTGAGAAGCATCCACCCAAATATCAATATCCTGACCCCAGACCGCAATTCCGCATGGAGAGCCCAGCGGCAGTGTCTGCTGTGAACAGGATACATACTGCTCATTACCGGAAGTTCCGACAATGGTGTAAGAGGCCGGGTACATTAATCCCTCATCCAACAGGCTGGAGGGAGGTGTTGAATATGGGTAGGTACCACACTCATCTACATTGTAATTGTTTGGGTGGAACATCGGACATGTTCCTGCATTTCCGTCACCTTCAGTGTCAACCATTCCGCCGAAAAACAATCCGGACGGTTGAACATGGCTTATATAACTTCCGGGAGCTCCTGCATTCATGCAGGTTGGAAACTGACCATTTACTCCATTGGTATAAGCCAGTGAACCTTCAGGAGCATCACCATAGTCAAGGTTGCCAAATTCAGTACAATCTCCCTCTATCCAACAGGTATGATCTATATCGGCAATCAGAATAAAATTATATCCCCGGAGATCAATAGAAAGCCACTCCGGATTATATTCCATAATTTCAAAAGGTACCGGAATCTGAATGGGTTCAAAAATATTTCCCTGAAAGACAAACAAAGGTTCAGACCTTACAATCATCATTTGTTCGATTTGCGGATCAGTTACATCAGAGGGGAGGGGAGGGCGGTCAATTTCAGGAAATCCGGGCCATTCAGGAGTTGACCAGTTGAAGACTATTTCTACATAGGACGGTAAATCCGGTAATCTTGGCTCGATCATAATTATACCGTTAATTATCTTCCTTCTTTCAGGTGCTATCGGATGATCGTAAAACCAGACATTCCACCACTCTGTATTCGGGTAATAAAACCATTCACCATTAGCATAACCTGTTCCTTCCCATACAAGCGGTTGCCCGTTTTCACTCATATCCAGCCAGGCATGATCCATCCGCCTTAGCAGTGGAATAATCTGAAGGTAACTTCCGGCTGCAGAAAACAATACCAGCGGATCGTTGCCAACAGGATCAAATTCTCCTGAAATGGGTGAAAGAGTCCATTCATAAAAATCTGAGGAATTGTAGTTCAATTGACTATAACCCAAAGTGAAAGGATCAAACACAAACTGGTTAGAAGGATCATCAACATCAACAAAAGTGATAAACGGATAAAAACCAAATTCTTTGGTAAATGTTCCTCCGAAATCATGTTCTTTTGTAATCAGATCTGATCCTAATGCAGGTTGTTCGAAATTGATAATGAAGTAAACATCGAAGAAGGAGTCAGCATAACCCGGATAAGAAACCTGAGCAGGGGTTTCGCTTTTGAGTGCCAGTTGAATAATTTCAATAGGCACATTAACATCAAACGGATAAGGTTCCAGGAATTCGGCTTCTTCCAATCGCTGAACAATAAGGTCCTCCACAGGATTTTGAGACCCATTTGAATTTTCGCCTATCAGGCTTATGGTTCCTTCGAAAGGTTCAGAACCCGGACCAAAGAAATCGGCTGGAAGTGGAGGATAGTCCCCGGTTTCGCCAAACCGGAAAGTACCACAGGGAACAGTCCATAAATCCTGACCGGCGAAGATTAAATCACCTCCGACAGAAGCGGTTGTTCCGTGTAATCCAAACGACAAATTGTGGTGAATTGATCCAGGTAAAGCCAGTGAACCAGCTAACCAGGATTCACTACCCGGCACCCCAAATCCTCCTCCAGGATTTCGCCAGGCCAGCTCATTTAGAAGAGTAGGCGCTAATTGTTTGCGCCAGTACCATTGGCCGGATTCAGTATAAGACATATTAACCTGAACTGACATCCAGTATTGACCTTCAGCAAGTACAGGCGGTTCTTCTTTGGCAGATGATGTAAATACAATAGTTAAATCACCCGATAAATTTGAATTTACCACAATGTTATTGTACTCATTTACTGCAACTCCGGGGAGATTCGTTGCAGGATCATTTTGAAAAAAATGAACATTGCCCACACCGGCAACACCTCCTCCTGCGGAATAAAAACCAAAAATTACCACAGAATCTATCGTCCAGCTTTCTCCTGCAGGAACAATAAAATCATCTGCACCTTCACATGAATAATCCGGGAAATCAGGATATTGTTGGGAATTGATCCCTTCATCCGAAGGATTATTTAATTGTTCGTAAAGTAAAGCTTTCCCGGATACTTTACTGTTATTTGGCTCACCAGGCTTCATTTTTGCGTTCATTTTGATGTCAGGAACCTGGCAAAGCATAATTGCTGGAATCATCAAAAACACAGCAACAATCGTTTTCAAAGCGTTTAAATTTTTCATAACAAACAGATTTTAGGTTTAGATTAAAATTTCATAATTCAAAGAACAAGGAACTAATAATTTACTAAAAAGGTAATCAGGTTAGGTTTAAATAGTGCACAAATGTACAAAATATGAAACCACTTGTCAAGATATTTGCTATCTTTATTTAGTAGCATTCGGCTGATACCTGAAATAACTTTTTGTTGCTTTCACGTAGAAGGCATTTTACTTGAATCATACATCATATCACCTCCTTTTTTTTGATTTGTAATTACGGATAAAATTCATGATTTCAATTTGCGTGCCTTTTATATAATGAATGTGTGAATTATTTTCAAAATATTGAAAATCAATATCATACAACAATAAAAATTTCACACATCAAATACCCGAAAAATTTTTTCGGATAAACAATCCTCAGTTTTCACCCATGTGGGTGAAAATAAATGTACCTGACTTTCAACCCCCGGATAAATCAGACTGTAACAGGCAAATTCAATATGCTGATGATGTATGCCAGGAATCAAAATTTAAGTCTGTCAATATTTAACTGGCATAAAGTTGATAAACGGATATGCGAAAACCGCCAAAAAATCACTGATGAATCTGATAGGTCTGAACCTAAACCGTTTTTAGTTCGTCAGCGGAATCTTTGATTTTCCATTAGCAGCTGTTTCCTGAAGTAATTTGATTTATTTCCGGATTAAAGGATGAAAATTTCCTGACGGCAGACCTGACATTATTTTCAGGCTGCATGGAGACCTGATTGAAATTTGTTAAAAGAAAAAGAGGCTGTCTCAAAATTCTGCGGATTTCCAAATTATTTTGTTTATCCGGATTAATGCGACGGCCTCTTTTGTAATTCGATCAGATGAAAAACTATCTGATTACAATTTTTTTGAAAATCACCTGATCATGTGTATTAACACGTAATAAATAGACACCTTTTGGTTGATCGGTCAGATCAATTTTATCCGGCAGATTCAGTTCTCCGGAAAATACCCGTGCACCCAAAGCATTCATTACCGTCAGGTTGACAGTTGATTTTTCACCGGTGATATTCAATACACCGGATGTCGGATTTGGATAAAATGAAATATCAGGTTTGTCAAAATCAGGCATTCCTGACGCTGAAAGTTTCACAGTGATGATTTCCGATAGGCCGTGATGCTCGAAATATCCTTCATTGAGAGATGAATTATAACTTACATTTAAATCGAAAATTTCACCGGTTGCTGGTCTGTAAAGCTGAAACTGCAAAAGCTCACCAGTTTCAAATCCCGTTTTGCCGTTTTCAAAAACATCATCGGCATAGGCCTGTAATACAAAAGGAAGGGATTTATCATGAACTTCAGCCACGCCGCAACAAATACCTTCTGAGTCGAAGGCACCTACAATATCTCCGGTAAGCATAGGAGTTTCATTCGTCGTGAAAGCTATCAGATGTGAACCAGGGGTGATATGCGCTTTATTCCAGGGAGTTTCCGGCAAAGCTGACCAGGAAATTTGTTCTGCTGATTTGATTTTTAATGCGCTGGAAAAATCTATAGAACCTGGGATGGTCATCCTGACAAAATATGCTTTACCAGGTTTGACAACCCCAAGGGTATTAATCCCGAATTGTGGCCAGTAAACTCCCAGACCTGCACCATCTTTTGCTATCTGAAAACCGCTTAATCCGCCAAACAGAGATTCAATATCAACAGGAACGCTGCTGAATACCGGTATCAGATTCCAGCCTGAATTGAGATTTACAATTTTGTTCTGCACTTCATCACCGCACACAGGCAATTGGGTATCCCATTCCACCTTTATCGTGTAACCTGAATATACATTCCATGTATTTAGCGTAAATACATTTCCACCAGGCCAGTAAACACCTTCAAAATTGGAAAGATAAACAAGAGGATAGGTGATAGGGTATAACAATGCATTAAGTTCGGGATCGTCAGGTATCAGGTAACTTGAAATGCCACTCCATCCTGCAGGTAATTCAATAATCTGGTCGGCAGCAACTGTAATGGTGAATTCGCAGCAATTCGAACAGGTAGTAGCCGGGTCTGTATAGCAGTATTCGATAATATAATTTCCTTCACCAATAAAAGGTTCGAAAAAGTAATCCCCATTTTCAAAATATATCCCAGTTCCGGAATAAACCCCACCGACCGGGAAAGCATTATCGAGCAAAACATCGGGTGAATTGAGACAAACTTCAAAGTCATCAGGACATGAAAGTTGTGGAAGCGGATAAACTTCTGCAATAAATTCACAGCTTGCGAAGCAATTGGTACCCGGATAAGTCCAGGTATAAGTGAGGATATGTTGTCCGGCTCCTGCAACAGAAGGATAGAAAATCCCATCAGCAACACCTGTTCCGGTGTAAACACCTCCATCGGGCATACCACCTGTGAGGATAACCGGTTCGGCGTCCAGGCATAAAGCCAGATT
>RZYY01000368.1 GCA_009930115.1 Sphingobacteriia bacterium
GAACTTCTTTTTAACAATGTAGGAAATAAGATTTTAATAGCATGGAATCTAGATACGCCATCACCTCCCGGCGCACGGTCAGGCCTTGAAATGGAAGATGGTGAAAAGCTTTTCGACCTCTCATTTACCTATCTGGGTGGTGAATCCGATCTCACTTTCGTCACGGCAGGATGTTCTGTTTCCGATTTTGAGCTTGAGCTTCTTGATGTGTCATTCCTTTCAGGAAGTGTTAAAGGCGGAATTGACGTGACACTTAACCTGTTTCTGGAAGGGTTGTACAATGTTGGTACAGGTGCGATGAACAAAGCAAAGGACAATGTTTCCGGTTTAGTAGTAGATAAATTTCCCGGAACGGTTGCTGATACCATTACGGTGGAGTTACATTCTTCATCCTCTTATGGAACTATTGTTCATACCATTTACGGAGTAGAACTGAATCAGGATGGTACAGCAACCTTCAGCATTCCCTCTGAATACAGTTCATCATACTACATCACGGTCAAACACCGGAATCACATTACAACTGTAAGTGGGTCCGGATTGTCTTTTGCCAGCACTCAGGTTAACTATAGCTATACAGCAGGTGTTGGCAGTGCATTTGGGAGTAATTTAAAACAACTGGCGTCCGGCGTCTTTGGGATTTATCTTGGAGACATAAATCATGATGGTTCAGTTGACATCAATGATTCAGGCCCTGTAATTATTGCCGTAGGATCAGGATCTGTCGGTTACATTCTAACTGATATTAATGGGGATGGTTATGTTGACATCAACGATTCAGGTCCTGTGATCAACAATGTCAGAAATGGTATCGCCTCACAATTACCTTAGTCTAACAAAAAAGTTTATAGAAAATAATTCAAATAACTTAAATCAGAATAGTATGAAATTCTTTTACACCATGGTTCTTGTGTTTTTATTCACATCAATAAAACTGTTTGGCCAAACATACAGTTTTGATGTGGAAGTGAAAAACTTCACACAGGTTGATGAAACTACTTTTGAATGGGAAATATGGCTGAAAAAAGCTGATTGTACCAGTGATTTTGCGCTATGGCAGATGCAGACCAGGATGGATTTTAATGAGAATATTTTAAATACTGGTGCATTTGTTAATGCCTATTTTACTATTGCTGAAGTTGGACCATCCATGAATCAGAATGCCCAGTTTTTTATCGATGATGACTGCACAATAGTAGGTACCAGCCCAAACATTCAGTTTAATTGGGCCGTATCGGTTCCGCCCAATACAGGGCAAAGTATGACAATTATTTCGGATACCTGGCTTAAAGTGGCCAAATTCCGGGCACAACTTCGTAAAGATGGAAATCCGCATCATTTTGCCGATGCCGATCCTGAATTTGCCTTCCAGGCGAGCGGAACTCAAATACTGGTTACCAGGGCAAACACTACAGCCGCAACCTATGATGGAGGAGGAATCACAACTGTTCCAAAAAACAGTACCACTACTGCACTGGGTGTCACAGCAAACACAAGTGAACTT
>RZYY01000369.1 GCA_009930115.1 Sphingobacteriia bacterium
CTTGCATTTGCTTCGCAATTCAATGTAAGTCAACTACTAAAGCCATTTGCAATGGCAAAAACAAAGGGATTTTTTATCAGCACCCTCATTACAGCACTGTGTTTGTATCGCTTGTCGGGCAAGAGTATTTGGGCAATGCAACGGGTAGGTAACAAAAACATCTTTGAAGGCGATGAGAATACTTTTTACCGTTTGCTCAATAATGAAAAAGTGAATTGGCGTGGAATTTTGATGAGTTTTGCTTTGCGCTTCAAATCGTTGATTGAACAAAAATGTGAATCCAACGGAGCGGTGAAATGCTTTGTGATTGACGATACAGATATCGAAAAGACAGGTAAAACCTTTGAATTTATTTCCAGAGTTTTCAACCATGTGATCAAAAAACATGTGTTGGGTTTCAAGATGCTCGTATTGAGTTATTGGGACGGCAAAAGCCTGATAGCTGTTGACTTTTCACAACATCGTGAAAAGGGTGCAAACAATAATTTTGGTTTGAGCAAAAAAGAGCAAAGAAGTCAGTTTAAAAAGCATCGGCAGGCCGATTCTAAAGCAATGAAAAGGGTGAAAGAGCTTGATCAAAGCAAGATTGACACAGCACTACAAATGATCCGAAGAGCAGTAAAGAAAGGCTTTAGAGCGACTTATGTTTTGATGGACAGCTGGTTTGTCAATGACACCATGATCAGCGCTATCACCTCGATCAGGAATGCAAAATTACATGTATTGGGTATGTGCAAAATGGACAATCGCAAATATTCGATGGGGAACAAAACGCTTAACTCACATCAAATCATCAGGTATCACCAGGGGTGTCGTTCAAAATATTCAAGAAAACACAAGTCCAACTATATACCTGTTGTAGCTCAATACAAAGGTGTACCGGTAAAACTGTTTTACATCAGATACCGAAATGCAAAATCATGGACGCTGATTTTGACTACTGATTGTAAGTTGAGTTTTGTCAAAGCGCTGGAATTGTATCAAATTCGCTGGACCATTGAAGTGCTTTTTAAAGAATGTAAACAATACCTTAGACTTGGTACCTGCCAAAACACCGATTTTGACGGTCAGATTGCTGATGCAACTCTGGTATTCATCACACATACAATTCTTACGCTGCAGCGTCGATTTCAGGCGTATGAAACACTGGGCGAAATCTTCCACCACCACCAACAAAAATTCCTTGAACTCACCCTTTGGGAACGTATTCTCAAAGTTTTCACAGACACGCTCCGCCAATTGCTCGAAATCCTGGACGTTGATCTTGATCAAACCATAGAAAAAATGTTCCACTGCGAAAAGTCCGGTAAGAAAATTCTTGCTCTTCTTTCAGCCCTTCGGGACTTTGATGAAAACAGCCAATATAAGCACTCTTCGGCTGCTTAGCCGTCAGTCTCAACAGCAACAATGCTTATGAGTGATTTAAGACTGATTATGACAAATAAAAACCTTTAATTCATGCAGGTTTTAGATGTGGGAAACTTCAGTTATTAAT
>RZYY01000370.1 GCA_009930115.1 Sphingobacteriia bacterium
TCAGAAAATTGATAGAAAATTTGAATGATTTGGTGGTTCGTGTCGACAATCAGGATCGGTTTCTCTATGTGAGTAGATCCTATTGTGAAACATTTGGCAAAAATACGCAGCAACTTTTGGGAAAATCTTTTATGCCTTTAGTCCATCCTGACGATCAAAAGTCGACCGATGAAGAAATGAAAAAATTGCAGGAACCGCCTTATACCTGTAAAGTTCGTCAGCGTGCATTAACGCAATTTGGATGGCGGTGGCTGGAATGGAATGATAAAGCTCTATTGGATGACCAGGGCCGGATTATGGAGGTGATTGGACTGGGTAGGGATATCACAGAAGTCGTTCAGGCAGAAAATGCCCTTAACGCCAGCAAAAATAAACTCCAAACCGCATTTGATATGCTGGATAATGCGGTTTGGGAAATTGATTTTAATACTGGCACGGCGACATACAGTTCAGTTCTTGTCGAATCATTGCCGCAAAAACCTTCCGGGAAACGAGGTTACAATTCCAGGGAAATTTCAACGCAGCTTACTCATCTTGTTCATCCTGACGACCGGGATTCAGTTTTTACTTGGGGAAAAAGCCTTTTGACGAATAAACCCTTGGCGCATGAAATCGAGTACCGGTTTCTTTTTAAGGACCGGGGTTACATTTGGGTGCGGAATAAAATCCGTTTTTCGGAATTTGATGCCCGTGGTAATCCTTTACGGCTAATAGGTGTACAATATGAAATTGAGAAAGAAAAGCGTAGCGATATTATTCGTGAAAAATTTAATGCACTGAACAGTCTGGATTATTTATCTGGATCCTTGACGACTCTTATCGATACCATTGAAAAGTTGCTTTCCACTATTTTTGAGGGTTTTCGATTTTCTGTCTGTTTTTATCAGGAGATCGAATCGTATTACAGCTGTTCTTCCGATAGGAATCGATGGTTAAAAACGGAAAAACTATGTGTCCTGTTTAATCAAAAAAAACTTCCTTTGCTTCACCTTTCCAAACCCATGCAGATTTCGAAATATTGTGAGCTTTCTGGCGGGGAGACCCCTCCTGTTTCTGATATTTTAGTTTTTCCTTATTATCGGGATGAATTTCTTACGGGCTTCATTGGTTTATCAAGACAGGAATCCCATAAAAAATTCAGTGAACAGGATATCGCATTGTATTCTTCGGTCGTTGAACAGATATGGGTTCATGTTCAATACATTCACGCAAAAAAATTTCTCTATGATTCACAACGCAAAACAATAGAAGCAGAACGTCTGAAGGCAAATTTTATCGCCAATATCAGCCATGAACTCCGAACGCCATTGAATTCAATAATTGGTTTTTCTTCGTTGATTGCCCGGGGTAGCGTACATCCAAACGATCAGGAGAAGTATTCCGAAATTATTTCAACTTGTGGTAAAACCTTGTTGAATCTTGTTAATGACATTATTGATTTGTCGAAAATTGATGCTGGAGAAATTACTGTTAACTTTACTTCATGCCTG
>RZYY01000371.1 GCA_009930115.1 Sphingobacteriia bacterium
GAGTAAACCACTGTCTACCACTAAATTCTGCTGGCTTAATTTTTAAACATATAGCCGAAGTAACAGATGAAGAGCAGACTAAAGTTTGATTTCCTTCGAAGTTCCTTCGATATTCCTCCAATGTTAAAACGCTTTTAAACGATTATAATACGTTGAAAAATAGAATGATAAATAATTGTTGAACGGTACAAACCTGTTTTTTGCTCTTATTACTCATTTCCGGAAATTTGCTAATGTCCTGCTGTTTCGAAGAAGTTGCCTTTGGCAAAACTGGTACCTGTTACGATTGCAGAATTCCTGTCTTGGCTGACCAGACTAAAAGTGCAGGCGACCATACATCCATTAACACTATGGTCGGGTGAAAACAGAAAAGGCAATCTTTGATTGATGATTTTAAAGATTGCCTGTTTGCAGAAATATTATGGTGGTTTTATGGAAAATGGAATTATCCCGGTTTCGGTTAATCTGTTACCGTGGAATATTCTCCCGGTTCAATCAAGCCAAGGGTCCATAAAGAGGTTGGTACTGGCAAAGATATCCATATTCATAAAGCGAACAATTTCCAGGTAGTAATCAAGTAAGGTACGGGCCCGGGCATTGTCCGGGTCTATTTCGAGGATTCGGTTAAGAGCATTGATAGCTCCACCAAAGTCTTCCTTGCTTCCTGCTTTTTCTGCTTCTTTAATAAGGGAATTAATGCTGTTTTTCTTTGCCATATTTTATGGTTTTGCGTTAGCTTTCATTTACAAAGCAGCGGCTGTGTAATATGCAGTTGATATGGCAGTTTGCGCTTTACCTGGTTTGTCGGCATCTCCTACCACATGCAGGGGAATCTTTCCCGCAAGCTTTTCTTTCAGGTTGTCAACACTTTTCATCCCTGTAGCCATAACGATCATATCAATATCTTCAAATTTTTCCTGTCGGCCTTCTTTCTCATAAAACACTGTTCTGTGGTTTATTTCAATAATTTTTGTGTTCACATAAAAGTGTACACCTTTTTGATTAAGTTTCTGCAGTGTCATGTTCTTTTCAAGCATTTCCATGCCGCGTGCAATTTCACCCAGCATTTCAACTATGGTCACATGGTTGTTAAGATCAACCAGTTTGCTTGCCATTTCAATGCCGATCAGTCCGCCGCCAATGATAAGGATATTTTTATTTTCCGGCAGGTTATCAGCCTCAAGGAAATCAGCCCAGTAATATTGCTTTAACCCTTTGATTGGAGGGACCGCAGGAACAGCTCCAGTAGCCAGTATCACGCCATCGAAACTGTTGTTAAGGAGTATTTTTTCATCAGCTTCCATGTTTTTTATTTCAATTCCTTTGTCCTTCAATTCGTAAAGATAATAATCCACAATTTCTTTCAGACTCTCTTTTTTGGGTGGCAGTGAAGCGAGGTTGAACTGACCGCCCGGTTTGTTTTTTTCGTAAACCATGACTTTGTGGCCGCGTTCTTTTAGTGTAATAGCTGCCTGCATTCCTGC
>RZYY01000146.1 GCA_009930115.1 Sphingobacteriia bacterium
AACATCTCACCTGATTGTTTCATCCTTCAAAGATTTGATGTCTTCTGTTTTTTGAATACGAGATGATTGATCAGATCATTCCCTAAATTATCAACAAAATAAAACGTAGTTAAATCGAATATTATACGGTTTAAAACGTATAAACATCGAAGGAACTACGAAGAAAAATAAGGGATACCATTTTTAACAAGTAGCTTTTTTGGAAGAAACGAAAATGACGGTCTCAGGAAGCTACTCAGAAAGGGGATAAAAAAAGAGGCTGACCCGATTTGAGCCAGCCTCCTGATAATTTGTTTAATCAATGTTTATTTGATCACAAAAGGTTGGGTAATAGTAAAGTCAGCATTGGTTAAACGTATCAGATAAATGCCTTTTGGCTGATGGCTCAGGTCAAATGCAGAAGTTCCGGTAATTTTTCCGGACAAGATATGTTGTCCCTGAATAGTGGTAATCACATAATCAAATGATCCGTTAATCTGGACATTTACTAATCCATTGGAAGGATTAGGATAGATACTGAGTGTTTTCGAATTTTCTTCAATACCGGTTGTTCCAGCTTTCAGGTCATTAATAATTGAAAGCCCGTTTTCGGTGAAACGCCCGTCGCTGTTTGCTGCGGCTTTACTATAAGAAGCTTCAGCACCGATAGTCAGGCCGTTCCGGAAAATTTTCACTGACATAATTTCATTGTTCTTCATACCATCTGTTGTTTCAGTGGTGGCATCATCTCCGTAAACAATTAGCGGCAGCACTGTTTCATTGCCTTTGAACAGCGTTAAACCTGTGCATTCACCCAGTGTATTGAATACCCCGATAAAATCGTCGGGTATCAGCTTTTCGCATGCAGCGCCGGTTAATGAAATGAAATGTTGATTACCCGTCTGAATGACATTATTCCAAGAGGTTGTATTCACCAGCGTATTTGGGTTATTTTGTACAACTTCTTTAGTTAAAATATTCCCAAAATCAATGGTTATCATTTCGTTTACTCTTACCAGGTATGCAATACCGGGATATAAAGTGTTGAGTGACATATCTGAGGTGCCGGGAAGGATTCCGCCGGCAGGCCAATAAATCAAACCATTGGAAATATCGAACATAAATTCGATAGCGTTGCCCAACGGCTGGATCAATTCAGCTACACCAACAGCTTCCGGGCTGAGCACCGGCAGAAGGTGCGTGCCTGGTTCCATTGAGATACTGCGATTTTCGGGTTCAAAACCGGAGAATACAAAATACGTTGCCCCGTTAAATTTGGCTTTGTAGCCTTTATAGGAATCCCAGTCTCCAATGGTATTGATGTTTTGTCCGGGCCAGTAAATTCCTGCATCGTTAAGCATGATGATAAGTTTTTGAGCTACAGGAGCAAACACATCCTCCATACTCATTCTACCGGGAATCAGATTGCTTGAAACACCAGTCCAGCCATTAGGATATAAAACCGGCAGAACATTATTGTCGTTACAACCAGCACCGGGTGTAGCATAGATGGGAGCACCATCAGCATTGACAGTAACAAATGATGTAGAAGCTGACCAGTTAGCCGGGTCATTATTTTCAAGAGCCGGGTTACAAAATTCCAGTGACGGGCCGTAACCATAAGCTTCAACCGGCCATGGAATAGCATTATCATAATTAACATAAGCTCTGGTGTTGCCCATATTGTCAAGCAGTTCAATATCCTCTCCGCCATTTCCCAGACCGCCGCCATCCCATTGCAGGGCTTCAAAGCCAAAGGTATTGAAAAAGGCCTCAGCGTTCACACAAACGGTAAGGTATTCACCTGGATTGAGAACCATTTCGGAAAATACATGATCTACTCCTTCTGAAATTTCCCAGTTAAGAAAATTCACAACACCTTCACCATTGTTGTAAAATTCGATGAACTCCAATGAATCGCTGCCGGACTCTGGAGAGTTGTACATGATCTCAGTAATTTTGATATCAATCGGAGGAACGATTTGGAAAGTAGCATCGCTTATGTCAACAGGCTCATCCAGGCCGATTGCTTTTACAATAATAATATATTCACCTGCTTCCTGGGTAACATTCCACATGAAGCTGTTTATTGTCCCGGATACGGTACCAAGAAGTTCGCCTCCTTTGACAAGCGGTGAATGCAAAACAACTTCCACATCACCATCAAAACTTGAAGTGAACCATTCTATTTCGAATAGCGTGCCCTGCTCAATCTGTTCGCCGCCATTTGGTGAGATAACGGTGATAGTTGGTGGCAGCTCAATATCGCTGAGGAAACGGCTGCTAATATAGTTTCCGTCATCTGTTGCATTGGGTAAACCAATAATGTTGCATTCGGTTGTAGGAATGGGTGTACCAATGTAATCTGCAGCATAGAAAGAGGTTCTGAACTGACCGGTTGCCTTGCTCAGGTCGGTAATGTCATAAACTTGTCCGGTGCTAAAAGTAGTGGCAGCAGTATTAAAGGTAACGTCTGTTATTTTAACCAATTCAGCTTCATAATTCTCAAAATTGGTATTAAGTTCATTAACAGTAACAATCTGTGGATCAATAAAAGTACCTGTGGACGTGGCTGGTCCCGGATCTACTACAGGTGTAAACTGAAGCATATTATTATATTCAGCCAGAGTTCCAATAATTCCGGTTATCCCATCGCCAATCTGATAATCAGTTGAAATCACACCCGGATTAAAAATCCCGTTGGGTGCATCGTCAAGAAGTACAGCAGCAGTTGCATCCTGCACATAAATCTGGTTGCGGAATGGCTGTTTGTATGTAACAAATACTTCTCCGGTAACTTTGAGATAACCTTGTTTTGTTCCTATTGTGTTGCGAAGTGAAGCAAGATCAGGAACTTCGGTAACGACAGGGAACGTGTAGGTAGCTTCAGCTATAGCGCTTGGGTCAAGGTCAGGGGCATAGGCTATGGCTTTGACAGTAGTAGTAGTATTTATTGTTATAGGATTAGTGTACTCCGTTGAGTTATTGTCAGGATCATCTCCATTTAACGTATAGTAAATGGTTGAGTTTGCAGTTGAGCAGGTAATCTCCAGATTGAAAGGAGAAAAGAATTCACCAACCGGAACAGAAAATGCAGGTGTTGCAGCTGAAGTTACTTCTCCGAAGGCTGTCCAGGAAATATTGTCAATAACTACCTGACGGTTGGTTGTTGCGGAACCGGTCAGTTTTATTCTGATGTCGAAATTGCCAGGAACATTGATGTCATTAACTTCGAAAGTGTGAATGGTTGCATCGGCACCAGAAAAACCTCCAAATTCGAGAGAGGTTCCTTTTAACTCACCATTAACATAAAGTTCGAGCTGCCTTATAGCACTACCGGTAAATGCTTTTCTCATATTCATGGAAAAGCTGCCTATTCCTCCGGGAATTGCCGAGGCTTCCAGTTTGCTGTCACTGGCTCGCCTTAGCATCAAACCTTCACCATCAATGGGATATCCACCATCATCCCTGGAATGAAAATAATTCCATGCAATACCTCCATTACCGGTAAAGGACCCATCAGAGTAAGATGTTGTTGCATTTGAATTGTCAAATGTTTCCAATCCCTGACTGAATGAGGTCATCGTAAAAGCCAGGATCATCATTAAAAATGTAATCTTTTTCATAATTTAAAAATTTAGTTTGTAAAAGAATAGTTTTATTTAATATCTGCACCCCGCTATCTGTGCCGGCGGGATGCAGAGGTAATTTAAATGTTATTCGCAAACGGGATAAGTAATGACTGTAGCACCATTTACTTTAATAAAGTAAGCTTTTCCCGGAATCAGTGTGGTTAAATCAAAAATACCGCCATCAGGCCAGTAAATCAGATTACTTCCCATTTCTTTGACAAATATGACAGAAGGCACGCTGCCAAACAATGTTGCTGCATCCACTTCACACTCGCTCAGAACGGGCAAAGAGTTCCAGCCATTGTTCAGGTTTACTGTTTTACTGGAAACGGTTGAACCATAAATAACAAGGTAGCGGGTGTTTTCCAATTTGAGCTGATAACCGGCATTGTTATTCCAATTCCCGATAGTATTTACGTTGTAAAACGGGAAATAGATTTGATTAAAATTCTGCATGATGGTAATGTCATCGGTTAATAATTGCATTACATCGCTGACATTTGGCTGATCGGGAACAATGTAAGATGAAACTCCACCCCAGCTGGCCGGAATCAGAATACTTTGTGCCGGAGCGGGCAGATTGGGTGCGCCGGGTGTACCATAAACCGGTATTTGTCCGACCGTGAAATTAGCATAAAATGTTTCCGAAGTCCAGCTTTCAGCCAATGTGTTGTCGAGTGTATTATCAATTAATGACAAGGAAGGACCAAAACCATCCGGAGCTGCAGGCCAGGGTGCTGCATCATCAAAGTTCACGTAATCCAATACGTTGCCAAACGCATCGGTTAGTTCTATTTCTTCTCCGCCATTGCCCAAGGCACCACTGTTAAACTGCAATGCATTCACGCTGAAATTGTTGAGCATGGCAGCAGCATTGATTGCAACTACAACATAATCGCCTGCATTCAGTGTATATTCAGGAAAAACAAAATCAACACCTTTTGAAAAATACCATCCGGCAAGATTATGCGCTGCATCGTCCATGTTGTAAAGTTCGATGTATTCCAGTGAATCAGTTCCCCCTTCGGGAGGATTGTACATAATTTCGGTAATGATTACCTGTGGTGGTGGAGGTGGCAGGATGACCGAGAATAAGGCATCGCTTTGATCTGAAGGCTCACCGGTAGCAACATCCGAAATTTGTATTAAATAGTTATCAGCTGGTTCCTGGGTTACATCCCATGCAAAGGCCTGAGTAGTTACCGAAACTGTTCCCAGAGGAATAGTAACATCTGCTTCCTGTGTTATCAGTTCAATAAGGATTATACCATCATAGTTTGCATAATTCCAGGTGATATTGAAGGTTGAACCCTGTGGTATAATCTCTCCGCCATTTGGTGTAAGTATGGTAACTTCAGGGATAATTACCTCAACGACTGAGAATACCGCATCACTTTCGTCAGTTGGAAGTCCGTCTTCAACATCTGAAATACGGATTTTATAGTTATCTCCGGTAGTCAGGTCAGCAGGAATTTGCCAGTTCCATATCCCGTCAATGGCAGGGATGTTATTTACCAAAATTATATCTTCACGGATTTCAGAAATTAATTCAATTTTTATCAACCCGTTGAAATTGATTCTTGACCAGGTAATGTCGGTAGATGCTCCCTGCTCAAAGATTTCGCCTCCGTTAGGACTTAGCACGGTTAAACCTTCATAGCCAAGAGCGGAATTAACAATTCCGGGTGTTCCAAGATTTTGCGGACTTGCCAGCCAGTTTTCAGGAAGGCTGTTGTCCAGTTCAGGATCAATGAGTTCGAGTGATGATCCGGAACCATCAGCACTTGTTGGCCAGGGTGAAGAATCAGAATAAGTAACGACATCCATCAATGTTTCGTCCGGCGCTCTCAGTTCTATGGTTTCACCGGTATTGTTGAGATTTCCCCCGTCCCATTTTATCACATTGGTTATTCCATAATAATTCATAACCGAGTCGGCATTGATGGCTAAAACCAGGTATTGGCCCTGTTCCAGGATTGTGCCATCAGTAAAAATATGCGTAATAGCAGTAGTGATTTTCCATCCTGAAAGGTCAACATTGAAATTGCCATTGTTGTATAACTCGAGGTATTCGTAATAACTATCATTCAGAAAAGGTTCTGAATTCGACGGATTGTACATGATCTCGTTGATTACAATGTCAGGAATCGGTAATTCGGCGACAATACTGAAATAGTTATCACTTTCGTCCATAGGGTCACCGCTGTTAACTCCCTGAATTCTTATTTTGTAATCATTGGCAATGGTTTGGGTAGAAGGCACGGTCCATTCACAGAACCCGGAATTTGGATAATCATTGGCTATAGTAAACTGGTAAAAGCCGGGTCGTACAAGGAGAATCTTTACATTTCCGGTAAAATCCTGTGATGTCCAGGTGATGTTTTGGGTACTTCCCTGTTCCCAGTATTCGTAGCCATTAGGATTGGTTACAGTAATTGTGGGAACAAGCACGGTTGGTTGTATATCACTTGCAAAACGACTGGTTACATAATTGGCATTACTAATTGTTATGGGTATGACAATGAGGTCGCAGGGAACCGAAGGAATGGTGGTATAGAGATAATCTGCATCATAAAATTCGGTTCTGAATATTCCTGAAGCATCCGATTCATCCGAAACAGGATAGTTTGTCCCTTCCTGAAAAGTAAGGCCGCCATCCGCAAAGGTTACCCCATCAATTTTAACCAGTTCTGCCTGATAGTTCATAAAACCGGAGTTAAGTTCTGCAAGGGTAACAAGTTCTGGTTGGATGGTATTATTGGTAGATGTGGGTATTCCCGGATCAGCATCCACTGCCAGGCGCAACATACCGTTATGGTTGACCAGAGTACCTGATATACCTGTTATTCCGTCACCGATTGAGTATGCAGTAGTAATTACAGCACCCAGATCATCCAGCAGAATGGCAGCAGTGGCATCCTGCACAAATTTCTGGTTGCGCCATGATTGTTGATAGGTTAATACCGCTTCACCTGAAAGGATGTACTGCTGTCCCGGGTTTCCCGAGCGGATTTCCGCAATGGTACCTACTGTAATTGGGCCGGTGGGGATAATATCAAGATCGTTTAAATATCTGCTGGTGATATAATTTCCCGTAGCTGTTGCATTTAATATTCCTGTGATACTTCCGGTTCCATAAGGTACTGTTGTATTGATATAATCCACATCATAAAAAGTAGTTCTGAAAACACCTTCTGCATCACTGTTGTCAGTGATCGGGTACAAAGTTCCATTAATGAAAGTGCTTCCCTGATCAACAAAAGATGCATTTTCGATCGTTACCAGTTGTGCTTCATAGCTTTCAAAATTGGTGTTCATTTCGCTGATTGTAATCACCTGCGGAACTATTGTATTTCCCGTTGAAGTGGCTGGTCCCGGATCGGAAGCAGGATTGAACTGAAGCATTTCACCATAAAAAGTAAAAGTGCCGGCGATTCCGGTAATCCCATCACCTTCGGCGTAGTTTGTGGTAATAATACCAGGGGTGTCATCAATAAGAATAGCTCCGGTAGCATCCTGTACAAATTTTTGGTTGCGCCATTCCTGAGCGAAAGTAACCACAACTTCACCGGTAACTTTAAAATAATCTGTTGATGGATAAGCAGCCCTTAATGCTGCAAGGTTTTGAACTTCGGTA